>NZ_NPIA01000006.1 GCF_002262935.1 Lottiidibacillus patelloidae
CTCTCTTACGACTCTTAATTTAAACTTTTCACTATATTTTGCCATACAAAAACACCCCAGATGTTAGAATTTTAACTCTAACTTCTGGGGTGCAGTACCAATTCATGGGGTATTTTTATGTAAAAAAAGAAAGTACATGTACTCAACATGCACTTTTCTTATTGGAAAAATATGCATTGCCATATGCATTATCTTACATTTTGAAACGGTCAATGTCTGGGGACCATTTGCGACAATACCACCTTGAACTGCCATTAAAACAACTAAATAAACCGTCTTGAAAATTTTTGCAGATAAGACTCCAAATTGATAAAAAAGTGGGATAGTTTAATCATTTTATACTACTGTGACATTCTCACGTTTAATCCTAAATATATCTTCTCTATCTTCACCTTTATTGCTCCCCACACTCTATTCTATGTCTAGCAAATTAATCGGACAGGGTATCAATCTAGTAAATGAAAAAATAAGAAGACAACCTAATCTGAGATTTCACGTACCGAACATTGGCTTCCCTAATTAGAGGCGCTTTCCTCTGTCGACACACCTATGCTCATTTGCTATAATGGTATACGGTTACATAATGGGTGAAATCTATACTAATGTGTTTGAGGGGGATAAAATGGAACAGTTAAATATTTATCATAATAGCTATTTAATCGTTACAGCATTCTTGCTATTAGGAATATTACTACCTGTCGTTGCGCTAACGCTAGGACGCTTGTTACGCCCTGCAAAACCGACAGAACAAAAACAGACGACGTATGAAAGTGGGATTGAACCGTTTCATGAAAGTTGGGTTCAATTTAATGTTCGTTATTATGTATTTGCATTATTATTCGTTATTTTTGATGTGGAAACAATCTTTTTATACCCATGGGCAGTTGCCTATGACAGGCTAGGCTTGTTTGCTCTAATTGAAGTGTTAATCTTCGTTGTATTACTACTAATTGGCCTTGCTTATGCATGGAAAAAGAAGGTGTTAAAATGGACTTAAGACTAGAAAATATTACGCCAGCGGAACAGGAAGAGTTAAATCGTAACGTCTTTTTCGTGACGCTTGAGCAAGTAAAAGCATGGGCGCGAAGTAACTCACTTTGGCCGATGACATTCGGTCTTGCATGTTGTGCGATTGAAATGATGGGTGTCGGTTCTTCGCACTATGACGTTGACCGCTTCGGTTCCATTTTCCGTACGTCACCTCGTCAATCAGACGTGATGATCGTATCAGGTACTGTTACGAAAAAAATGGCTCCAATTGTAAAGCGACTTTACGATCAAATGCCTGAACCTAAATGGGTAATTGCGATGGGCTCTTGTGCAACAGCAGGTGGACCATACATTAACTCATATGCTGTCGTTAAAGGTGTTGACCAAATTGTACCTGTAGATGTTTACATTCCAGGCTGCCCTCCAAACCCAGCTGCATTAATATATGGAATTAATAAACTGCAAGAAAAGATTCGCTATGAAGCGAAGACTGGAAAGCAGGTGACTAATTCGTGAGCGAACTAGATAAAGAGAAAGCGAAAAAGCTAGCAGCAGCGAAAGCAAAAGCCGCAGCAGCTGCTAAGAAAAAAGCAATGGAACAAAAGTCAGCAGCTGGGACGGAAGATACCCCTGCAGCTGATGATGATAAAGAAAAAGCAAAAAAACTAGCAGCAGCGAAAGCAAAAGCCGCAGCAGCTGCCAAGAAAAAAGCGATGGAAGCAAAAGGTGCAGGAACAGAAGAAGCCCCTGCGGTAGACGACGATAAAGAAAAAGCGAAAAAACTAGCGGCAGCGAAGGCGAAAGCCGCTGCAGCTGCCAAGAAAAAAGCAATGGAAGCAAAAGGTGCTGGAGAAGAAGACGCACCCGCAACTGACGCTGATAAAGAAAAAGCAAAAAAATTAGCGGCAGCGAAGGCGAAAGCCGCTGCAGCAGCCAAGGCAAAAGCCGCCGCGAAAGCGAAGTCTGGCGAAGATGCTCCGGCCGGAGACGATGAAAAAGCAAAAGCGATCGCCGCAGCAAAAGCAAAAGCAAAAGCAGCCGCAGCAGCCAAGGCGAAAGCTGCAGCAGCAGCGAAAGCTAAATCTGGTGGATCTGCAGCTGAAGAAGAACAAGAAAAGCCATCTGCAAATCAACCAACACTTGATAAATATGTAAAAATTATTGAAGAAAACCTCGGCAAAGAAGTTTTAGAAGATTCCTATATTAATCGTTTAGCAAAAGACGTACCGACGCTCGTTGCTAAACCAGAGTCTTACTACAAAATTGCCGAGTTACTAAAAAATAATGAAGACCTTTCATTTGAATACGTTTCTGAGCATCATGGCTCTGATTTCGAAACACATATGGAAGTTTACAATCATCTTTTCTCATTCAAGCATAAACACTCAGTCGCTTTAAAAGTGAAAATTGATCGTGATAAGCCAGTCGTTGCGTCAATTACACCTCTATGGGCTGGTGCGAATTGGCCAGAATGTGAAAGCTATGATTTATTAGGAATTAACTACGAAGGTCACCCGAAGCTAGAACGGATTTTAATGCCTGATGATTGGGTAGGATATCCACTACGCAAGGATTATGAGCCTTATGATGTGGAGGTGTAGGTTAGTATGATTCGTACGGAAGAAATGCTACTTAATGTTGGACCACAACATCCAAGTACGCACGGCGTTTTTCGTCTCGTTTTAAAAATAGATGGAGAAGTCATTAAGGAAGCAAAACCTGTCATCGGCTACTTGCATCGTGGAACGGAAAAACTAGCAGAAGACTTACAATATACGCAAATTATCCCGTATACAGACCGAATGGACTACTTATCCGCAATGACGAACAACTACGTCATTTGTCATGCTGTTGAGACAATGATGGGACTAGAAATTCCAGAACGCGCTGAATACTTACGTGTCCTCGCAATGGAATTAGGTCGTGTAGCTTCTCATCTCGTTTGGTACGGTACATATTTATTAGATATCGGTGCAATGAGTCCGTTTTTATATGCATTCCGTGAGCGTGAAATGATTATTAACATGCTAAATGAACTATCAGGAGCTCGTTTAACATTTAACTACATGCGTGTTGGTGGAGTGAAATGGGATGCGCCTGAAGGCTGGATTGAAAAGGTTCGCGAATTTGTTCCTTACATGCGTGAACAACTTGCAGGGTACCATGAGCTTGTATCTGGAAATGAAATTTTCTTAAACCGTGTTAAAGGTATCGGCCATTATACGAAGGAAGATGCATTCAACTACTCATTAAGTGGAGCAAACTTACGCTGTACAGGAGTAGATTGGGACTTGCGTAAAAATGAGCCATACTCGATCTACGACCGCTTCGATTTCGAATCAGTAGTCGAAGAAGGCGGAGACGCGTGGGCACGTTTCAAATGCCGCATGCGCGAAATGGAAGAGTCATTAAAAATTATCGAACAAGCGGTAGAACAGTTCCCTGAAGAAGGTCCTTACATGGCGAAAGTTCCCCGTATTATAAAAGCTCCAAAAGGTGAAACGTACGTACGTATTGAATCACCACGCGGAGAAATAGGTTGCTATATTGCAAGTGATGGGAAAAAAGAACCGTATCGCTTAAAGTTCCGTCGTCCATCATTTTACAATTTGCAAATCCTTCCGAAACTATTGGAAGGAGAAAACATCGCTAACTTAATTACGATCTTAGGCGGTGTCGACATCGTCCTCGGGGAGGTTGATGGGTAATGATAAACGATTTATTAGCAGCAGCACCTAGTTGGATGAACTTTTTATTCTTTTTTGCATTAGGAACAGGATTACTTCTTGCCGTGCTAGGTTTCGTTACTTACGGAATTTTAGCAGAGCGTAAAGTGCTAGGTTACATGCAAGCTCGTCACGGCCCGACACAAGTCGGTGGTCGCTTCGGTCTCTTACAAACAGTAGCCGACGTTTTAAAACTATTATTAAAAGAAGATACCATTCCGAAAAAAGCAGATAAGCCAATGTTTATTATTGCGCCTGTGTTAGCTTTCGCGCCAGCGTTTATGGTACTTGCAGTTATTCCTTTTACGGAAAACTTACAATACGCTGATGTCGGTGTTGGCTTACTTTATTACATTGCAATCTCAGGAATTACAACGATCGGTGTAATCGCTGGTGGTTGGGGTTCAAATAACAAATACGCACTACTTGGTGCAATGCGTTCTGCAGCGCAAATGATTTCATATGAAATTCCGCTAGTTATGTCAGTAATCGGTATTATTTTACTAACAGGAAGTATGAACTTAATCGACATCGTTGAAGCGCAAGAAACGTGGGCATTTATTTTTAAACAACCGCTCGCATTCGTTATTTTCTTAATTGCAGCGACAGCCGAATTAAACCGTACTCCATTTGACTTACCGGAAGCAGAGTCAGAGTTAATTGCTGGTTTCCATGTCGAGTATTCCGGATTCCGCTGGGCATTCTTTATGCTAGCTGAGTACGTTTACTTATTTGCAATGGCGTCTTTAATTACTGTGCTATTTTTAGGTGGTTGGCAGGCAATTCCATACTTAGGATTCATTCCAGGAGTAGTCTGGTTCTCACTTAAATTCATCTTCGTTATTTTCCTAATGATTTGGTTCCGTGGGACGTTCCCGCGCGTCCGTGCTGACCAGTTAATGGAGTTTGGCTGGAAAGTATTATTACCACTTGCATTAGCGAATATCTTTATTACGGCTTTACTAAAAGAATTGTTTTAATCACGATGTTCTTTCCATTGAAAAACATCCAAAGGCGGTGAAAACATGCTAGGTTTAGCAAAAGGCTTAAAATATACATTACAAAACTTAACGAAAAAGAAAGTCACGTACGATTATCCAAATGAATCGTTACAGATGCCAGACCGCTTCCGTGGAATTCAAAAGTTTTATCCGGAAAAATGTATTGTTTGTAACCAATGTGCAAATATTTGTCCAACGGATTGCATTCAACTCACAGGGAAAAAACACCCTGATCCGAATAAAAAAGGAAAAATTATTGATACGTATGACATTAACTTTGAGATTTGTATCCTTTGTGATCTTTGTACCGAAGTATGTCCAACGGAAGCAATCGTCATGACGAACAACTTTGAACTTGCGGAGTATTCCCGTGACGACCTATTTAAAAACTTACAATGGCTTGATGAAAATGATGAGAACGTGCGAAAGGAGAATAAGGCATGAGTGGAGAATTAATTGCTTTTTTTATCCTTGGTCTCATAGCAATCGGTGGAGCAGTCCTAATGCTAAACTTATCAAAAGTAATGCATATGGTCTTAGCGCTCGTCTTTAGTTTTTTAAGTATTGCAGGGATTTACGTTCTTTTATCTGCAGAGTTTATCGCAGTCGTACAAGTACTCATTTATTCAGGTGCAATTACGATTATTATGTTATTTGGAATCATGCTTACACGTCATAACGATACTAGTGAACCGCAAAAAGCACCTTTGAAAAACTTACTTGTTTTACTCGGTGTGGTTGGGTTCTTCCTAGTGATGTATTTCGCGGTAAATAACTTAACATTTGGCGAGCAAGCGACAGACTTACATGTAGATAACACAGCAAACATTGGGATTGCTTTATTTACAGAGTATGTCATCCCATTTGAATTAACGTCCGTCTTGCTACTCGTTGCTCTTGTCGGTGCAATCGTATTAGCAAAGCGTGATGATGAGAAGGAGGCAGAGGGCGATGAGTAGTATTCCTTTATCGGTATTCTTAGTTCTCGCTTTAATCCTTTTCTGTATCGGGCTATACGGAGCGTTAACGAAACGAAATACCGTTATCGTCTTAATCTCGATTGAATTAATGTTAAATGCAGTAAATATTAACCTCGTTGCTTTTAGTAAATACGGCATTAATCCTGGTATTACAGGGCAAGTATTTACGCTCTTTACAATTGCAGTAGCAGCCGCTGAGGCAGCGGTAGGTTTAGCGATTTTAATAGCGTTATACCGTAACCGTCAAACAGTTAACATTGATGAAATGGATCGACTAAAGCGATGACGAAAAAAGGGGATTGTGATAAATGATGATGGAACTAGCATGGCTCATTCCGCTTTTACCGTTTCTATCGTTCCTCCTTCTACTAGTTTTCGGCCGCATGTTAAAAGAAAATAGTGCCTATGTAGGTATAGTCCTATTACTAGGTTCTTTCATTCTTTCATTGCAAGTGCTGTTCGAAAGACTACGTGGAGAGAATTATAAAGTGGAAGACACGTGGCTGACAATCGGAAACATGGACATTACGATGGGGATTGAAATAAATCAATTAAATGCGTTAATGCTCGTCATTGTTTCGTTTGTTAGTTTATTAGTACATGTTTATTCAAAAGGTTACATGCATGACGACAAGCGCTTCTCTGTCTTTTATGCATATTTAGGATTATTTACATTCTCAATGCTTGCACTCGTACTATCACCAAACTTGTTGCAATTATATATTTTCTGGGAGCTTGTTGGTGTATGTTCATTCTTACTCGTAGGATTTTACTTTTATAAAGAGGAAGCAAGAGCTGCAGCGAAAAAAGCTTTCATCGTTACGAGAATTGGAGACGTTGGTTTATTTATCGCGATGATTCTCCTATTCTGGCACGTTGGTAGCTTTGAATATGATGAAATTTTTGCATCGGTTGCAAGTGGTGATTTAACATCGAACATCATTACAATTACGGCGATTTTAATTTTCGTCGGGGCAATCGGTAAATCTGGTCAATTCCCGTTACATACTTGGCTTCCTGACGCGATGGAAGGTCCAACACCAGTATCGGCTTTAATCCACGCAGCAACAATGGTAGCTGCCGGGGTGTACTTAGTAGCAACGATGTATCCACTGTTTTTAGCTAGCGAACTAGCGCTTTCAACAGTAGCGATTGTCGGTGGTGTAACTGCTATCTTTGCCGCTTCGATTGGACTTGTGCAAACAGACATTAAACGTGTTCTTGCCTATTCAACGGTCAGCCAATTAGGGTACATGATGTTAGCATTAGGTGTTGGCGGATATGTCGCTGGAGTATTCCACTTAATGACACATGCATTCTTTAAAGCATTGCTATTTTTAGCAGCTGGAAGTGTTATTCATGCAGTGCATACGCAAAACATCGAAAAAATGGGTGGCTTATGGAAAAAGCTAAAATGGACTGCGCCGTTATTTTTAATCGGTACACTGGCGATTAGTGGAATTCCACTATTTTCAGGATTCTTCTCGAAAGAGGAAATTTTAGCAGCTGCGTACTTAAATGGTGACTATGGCTTATTTGCTTTAGCTTTAACTGCCGCATTTTTCACAGCATTTTACATGTTCCGTCTCTTCTTCATGGTATTTATGGGTGAAGTACGTGAAGCGAACAAAGATGCACACGAGTCTCCATTAGTGATGGTTGTTCCGATGGCGTTATTAGCATTTTTAGCAATATTCGCTGGATATGTAAATACACCTTGGTTTGGTACATTCCTAGGGGATTGGTTACTTCAAGGAAATGAAAGCTTTGCACACGGCGATCATCATCCACCAGTTTGGATTGCTTTAGTAGCAGTATTAGTTACACTACTAGGTATTTACTTAGCTTGGGCAATGTATGTGAAGAAAACGATTAACCGTCATTTCTTAGCGAGAGTATTCTCACCAATTTATAAACTATTATTAAACAAGTATTATATCGACGAACTATACAACGTAACGATTGTGAAATTCACGAGAGCGTTCGGTCTCTTCTTAAATTACTTCGACAGATTTGTCGTAGGCGGAATTGTTACAGGGGTAGCACTGTTTACGGACGGAATTGGCAGAATTGGTTCTCGCGTTCATAATGGTCAAACGCAAATGTACGGAGCAGTAGTAATCTTCGCACTTGCCGTTATCGTAGTACTATTCGCTTGGACAGGGGGGCTTTTAGGATGATCGACACATACTTGTTATCATTACTCATATTCTCCCCGCTTCTCGGAATGCTAGTAATTGCATTTTTACCGAAGCACTTAGAAAAAACAATTAAACTAGTTGGTTTTCTAACAACATTACTGCCACTTAGCTTAGCAGTTTACGCGTATCGCTTATTTGATAACGCTGGAATTGCTGGACAGTTAGCGGAAAGCATGGAATGGATTACTTTTCATGGCTATGAAGTTCGCTATGAGTTAAGCGTTGGTGGACTTACTATTTTACTAATTTTATTAACAGCTGTTATTGCGAGTTTAGCGGCAATCGCCTCTATTCATATTAAAAAAGAATGGAAAGGGTACTTCCTCCTATTCTTACTTTTAGAATTAGGGATGCTCGGAGTATTTGCTGCAGAAAACTTATTGTTATTTTTCGTCTTTTTCGAAATAACGTTAATCCCGATGTTCTTCTTAATCGGAAAATGGGGTTATGACGAAAGAGAAAAAGCAGCATTTTCGTTCGTTATTTATAACGGCTTAGGATCAGCTGTATTATTAGTAGCGATTTTAACGTTGTTTGTTTTAACAGGCACAGTTAACTTAGATCAATTACCAGATGGCATTGCTGCCCTATCTGACGGGACGAAAATGGGACTTCTTTTAGCATTATTCGTTGCATTCGCGGTAAAGTTACCTGTCTTCCCATTACACACATGGATGCTACGCGTCCACGTTCAGGCACCACCGTCAATCGTTATGATTCACTCGGGTATTTTATTGAAAATTGGTGCTTACGGATTAATTCTCGGGTTAACATTATTTCCCGAGCAATTTGAAAAAATCGCCTTTTTCATTGCAATACTAGGTGTTATTAACTTACTGTACGGAGCATTTCTTGCTTTCGTTCAACGTGATTTAAAAATGGTTCTTGCTTACTCAAGTATTTCGCATATGGGAATTGTCTTAATTGGTTTAGCTGGCTTAAATGAAGCAGGGATCCAAGGAGCGATTTTCCAAGTTATCTCACACGGATTTATTTCCGCATTGTTGTTCTTCTTAATCGGTGTTTTATATGTCCGTTCAGGTACAACATTTATTGATGAGTTAGGCGGGATTGCTAAGAAAATGCCACTTTATGCTGGCTTTTTACTAGCAGGTGCCATGGCTTCTCTTGGACTTCCAGGAATGAGTGGGTTCATCTCTGAACTTCAAGCATTTATGGGACTTTTTGAAGTAATGCCAATCGTAGCTGCAGTAGGTACACTTGGAATTATTTTAACAGCAGTTTATCTTCTTCGTGCCGTACTTAACGTCACGTTTGGAGAATTACATGAAAATGCAAAAGACTTTTACGATATAAAATCATGGGAATTCGTACCAATCATCGTTCTGTTTGCCTTCATTATCGGAATTGGGGTTTATCCGAATATTATTGTAGACACACTTAAGATGACAGTAGATGCACTAATGGTTAGGATAGGAGGGTAACGCATGGATTTAGAAACATTGTTAAGCTACAGTTGGGGAAGCATGCTTCCTGAATTCATCATTCTAGGTACAGCGACCCTCCTGACATTGATTGATCTATTTATGGGAGATAAAACAAGCCGTAAGCCACTTGCCTATTTAGGTTTAGCGGGAGTTATCGCTGCTTTTATCGCCTTAACGATGCAAATCGGTGATCCAGTCAGTATTATTTTAAATGAAACGTATCGTTTAGATAGCTTTGCGATTGCCTTTAAATTAATACTACTAGCAGGTACAGGTCTTGTCCTTCTTCTAGCGGTGAACCATAATGACCGCGGCGAAATGGATGACCACGGAGAGTTTTACTATTTATTTTTAACAGCTCTTCTTGGGGCAATGATGATGGCTTCAAGTGCCGACATGATTACATTATTTATTGGACTTGAACTCGTATCGCTATCATCTTATGTGTTAGTTGGTATTCGCAAACGTAACAAAAATGCCAATGAAGCAGCAATGAAGTACATCTTAAATGGTGGTATTGCTACAGCGATTACGTTGTTCGGGATGAGTTACATTTACGGACTAACTGGTTACACGAATTTATTTTTAATCCATGACTCATTACAATACGGAATGGCCGTAGCGAACCAAGATATTTTGCTTATTGCAATAATTATTACGTTCATCGGTTTAGCATTTAAAATTGCTGCCGCTCCATTCCACATGTGGGCACCAGATGTTTATCAAGGTGCACCAACACCAGTAACAGCATTTTTAAGTGTTGTTTCCAAAACAGCTGGTTTCATCATGTTATGGCGTTTAGTATTAATCGTTATTGACGTTCTTGATGTGGAGTATCAACAATACATCGAAAACATGTTAATCATTCTTGCTGGTTTAACGATGGTAGTTGGTAACACGATTGCCTTAAAACAAACAAACATTAAACGCATGTTTGCTTACTCAAGTATTGCTCATGCAGGTTACTTGCTCGTTCCGTTCTTTGCTGGTGTCGATACGATGGTAACGCTTTGGTTCTACCTCGTTGTTTACTTATTTATGAACATCGGAGCATTTACAATTATTCAAATCGTTTCCGAAAAAGAGCGTACAGCAGAAATAACTGCCTTTGGTGGACTTTACAAACGTGCACCATTGTTAGCTAGCTTAATGGGGTTATTCTTAATCTCACTTGCCGGTATTCCTTTTACAGCAGGATTTATGGGGAAAATTTGGATTATCTTTGGCGCATTATCAGAAGAACTATATATATTAGTTGCTGTTATGATTACAACGACGGTAATTTCATATGTGTATTACTTCCGCGTCATGATGCAAATGTTCTTCCGTACACCATTCTCAGAAGGTAAAGTGAGCGCGCCGGTTACAATGTTGATTGTCGCATTCATCTGTGCAGCGGGGACATTAATTTTAGGAATCATGCCAGGACTTGGGATCGATTTCTTTGAAAATAACTTTTATATGATTGATTTATTCGTAGAGTAAAAGGAGGGGGCTTCCCCTTCTTTTTTTATATAGAAAAGTATTTCGTGTTCACAATATGCTTTAGATTGCAAACCGGAATATGATTATGTATCGAAAATTGTTGGGTATGCTAAAAAAGATAAAGATAGGAGGGGTTAAGCATGAATATTGAAAAAGGCATGCTTCGCTTTGGGATAATCTTTGGCTTGCTAGCCTTTCCAACGCTATTTCGTAAACAGAAAAATAAACTATGGCTTTCGTTATTTCTTATCAACGGAATTACGAACCATCTCATTGATCGAATTTTAGTTAGAAAAAAGAAGTTAAAATATCCTAAAAGGCACTTACCAAAAATCTTTAAAGTGAATGTGACTTATGATTATTTAGTCTGTTCCTATATTTCTGTATGGTTTTGCCAAACAACGTATAATGATAAATTTTCTAAAATATTAGCAAAATCATTTTTGTTTGCAGTACCGCAAGCGGCATATGAAATCTTTCTTGAACGAAAAACAAAGTTACTCCACTTCAAAAGAGGTTGGGAGTGGTACCATTCCGCCTTATTAGTACTCCTTGTAAAACTATTATCTAGATGCTATTTATCAGTAGCGAAGCTTATACTTAAGAAGAAAAAACAATAAACAAAAGTAGACTAGCGATGAGCACTAGAAAATTAGGTGCTCTTTTTTGTGTAAAAATATGTTAAATTAGTAGAGGGTAAGTGAGTGGCGAAATATTGATATTGGAGGGGTTTCTTGAAAAAATTAATTGGATTATTACTACTAGTACTCTTATTAACCGCTTGCACCGAAAAAGAAACGGTGGAAACCGTAACAGAAAAAGCATATCAAGCCTTAGCAAAAAGTAATGTCTTACATATGAGTGGGAACGTTTCGATAAGTCTTGATTTTGAAACGAAAAAGGAATACGACTTTGAGAAAATAATCCAAAAGGAGCCTTTTGTTTATTATGAAAGGCATGATACAATTCCTTATCCGAACGAGTTTTATATCACAAATACAACGTGGTTTAAAATGGATAAGAAAGTAGGCGGCTTTATCCACGACACACGTAGAAATGCAGAGAAAGAGATCAGTTACATAAGTAATGTTAGCCAGGCCATTCTTGCCGAAGCGAAGTCTATTAAAAAGCTAGCTGAATTCAAACAATACGCTACGTTAGTGGAGCTACCATCATCTCAATATAAATTAGAATTTTCCAGCACCGACTCGGAAGTTTTAGCAAAATACGTTGAAGGTAATAGCATTACTGAATTATTTAAAGAGTTGGCCGAATACAAAATAACTCATCTCGATGAAACGATTGTTGTGAATAAAGAAACATTCCAAGTAACAAATAGAGTGATTTCACTAACACTTACTGGTAAACGAAATGAAAGCGATCAACCAGTAAAAATGGATATCATCGTCAATATGCTGGACGTTACCTACGAGATTGACAACGAACTCGTTGTCCCAACTGAAGTAATAACAGAAGCAAATGAAAACACAATTAACTAACAATGAAGAAAACAACTGGGGGAAAGACAATTGAAAAAAATAATGGCACTACTTATGATTCTTTTTGCATTAACAGCTTGTGGCAATAAAGAAGAAACGACAAAAGAAGCAACAAAAGCAGCGGAAAAGGCGACGTTAGAAACGGTCGCAGAAAAAGCAGCGCAAGCAATGGCTGATACTAATGTCATTCAAATGAAAGGTAATTTCACCTTTACATATAATGGTGATCAAATCTTGGATTATCCAATCGAGCAAACAGTGCAATTAGAACCATTTATTTACCATGAACTGCATGACCAATTTCCGAGAGTTGAGTATTATGTTACGGACGAAGATTGGTATAAAACAGTCGGTGAACATAGTGAATGGCAAAAAGATACGCGTGCTAATGCCGATTTAGAATACAATGATGATTACTTTAACAAGTTCATGAAGAAAGAGTCAGCTTCGATTGCTAAATTAGTAGAAGTAAAAGAACAAGTAACGTTTGAAGAGCTTGAAGATTCCTACAAACTAACTTTTAGTAGTGCTGATGAAGCGGTGTTAACTACCTATGTAGAAGGTAATACAATCAATGATATGTTTGAAATAGTAGCCGAATATACAATAAACAGTATCGAAGAAGTACTTGTCATAAATAAGGAAACGTTCATGATTGATACGAGAAACTATGTGATCAATTTTGATGGTAAACTTACAGATTACCAGGATGAAACAGCAGCAATGGAGGTGACAGTTCACCTTAATGAGGTTAACTATGCACTCGATTCACCTTTGGTCATTCCAGAGCTTGTTATGGAACAGGCGAAATCAAACGTTAACAAAAGAAAAGGGATGGAGCTTTTAAAAGATGCTGCAGCAATGCTAAAAAGTGCAGAGTCAATTAGAAGTGAAAGTGACATTTACGTAACGATGAAAGCTAACGATGATGAACAACAATTCAATTTTTACACATATATAGTCCAAGAATATACGCCATCATTTAAATCTTATCTTTATTTTGAAGATGATGAAATGTATTCAGAAACACAATATGATGAAGAAGTCATGTACTCAAGTGTAGGTGAACAAGATTATTGGGATATCTCGGAAACGGATCCGGAATTAATAGAGTATTTATCAGAGGACATTGCTAATATCGTTGAAAAAATTGAATTAATCTCTGATAACGTAACACTTGAACGTTCAAAAGATTCCTATTTTGTTACGATCACTATAACGAAACATACTGATAGCATTCTGCAATACTTATTGGAAACGAGAGATTTTACGGAACTTATTTCATATTTAGGTACTTCACCTACAGTCAATTTCTTCGAAGAAACGTATGAAATTGATAAAGAAACTGGAGAGCTTTATAGCATCGAAGGTTACTTTGAATTTGCTGCTGGCGACAAGACGACAACGTTAGAATCATTTTCACAACTAGTCATTAATGATGTAACAGCAGATGATTTCTACGTAATTGAATAGACGGACATTTTGGACAGGCATGTGATTTCAGAATCATATGCTTGTTTTTAAAAATGAGAAACTATATTTGTATTGCTAATAATTGTATAATAAAGTGAAATTAGAAAATAAAGGAAAAAGAGGTGTTTCACATCCGAATTATTAATTTATATTTTGCGATTGCACTAATCACTATTTCTTTAGTAGCTTGTACTGAAGGAGAAAAAATACCATTCATAACATTACAAGAAGCAAAGATGAACCATGATGTACCTATGAATCAGATGATTGAAACAATCGAACTTGATGACTTTGTCGTCACATTTTATGAAACGGAAGAAGGTTTCGGAGTCATTGAGTTTGTAAAGCGTGAAAATGGTTGGGGATTTTCTGGATCATCATTACAACGATACAATACAGAATTGCCTTTAACTGATTCTGGGCTGACTGCTGGAGTAGACAATCAACTTGCCGTTTACTATGGACAAATCAATGATGAAAAGATTCAAAAGGTCATTGCCATCAAGGGTGGAAAGGAATTTATACCAATGGTGATTCAAGGTACCTATGGGTCATATTGGCTTTATACGTCTAATGAAGAGCTAGCCATTGATAAAGAGCACGATCAATTAATTGGTTTAGACAAAGACGGCAATGTCATTTACGAAAAATAAGGAGTTGAGGATAGTGGATATAATTAAAAAAGCGAAGGAATTTGCGACAAAAGCACATGAAGGGCAAGTCCGCAAAGTGCGAAGTAATCCATTCATCGAGCATCCAGAAGGCGTAGCGAAAATTTTACAAGATGCAGGAATGGCTGCTGAAGTGGTCGCAGCTGGCTGGCTTCACGATGTTGTCGAAGACACTCCGTATACAATTGAAGATATCGATAATGAATTTGGTGAAAAAGTAGCTACCATTGTTGCGAGCAATACAGAAAAAAAGCTTGAAGATGATGGCAACAAACGAGCGTGGGATGACAGAAAAAAAGATACAATAAACGCAATACCGGAAAAAACGATGGAAGAGCTGGCACTATTAATTGCCGATAAACTTGATAATTTACAAAGTTTATTCCATGACGCACTAGTCATCGAAAAACAAGGAGAAAAAATTGAGGATTTCTTTAGTAAGAAAATGGAAGATCAAGTGTGGTACTATACAACTATTAAAGAAGAAGTATTCGCCAATTTAGATCCAAAAAACGAAATTCCAGACTTTTTCATCGAATATGCTGCACTCGTCGAAAAATTTAATAAGCAATACGCGTAATATAAGGGTTAGCCAAAGGCTAGTCCTTTTTTCATATTTTTCATCTCTTCCCAGCAAATACAATAATTCGACATAATATTTCTTTTTTTATTTCCTTGGAAATGGTAAAATAGCACAAAATACAAAGAATTGTCGAAATATTTTTTATGACATGACTGTTAAATAAGGAGAACTACCTTACAATGGAACTTATTTTCGGCCAACAAGCAATTTTAAGTATTGTCGTGCACCTCTTTTTCATCGGAGTAGCATGGTGGGCATTACAAGCTTTAAAGTTTGATCTAATTGTTAAAACAACGGATGTATTGCGCGCTAGAATTTTATTTATTTTTATAACGATTGCATTAGGTTCTGCAGTTGCCGAGTTCTTTTTAGCTTATTTTTATTATTCGATGCAACTAAAGTATTTATTCTAACGTCTAATTGTATAGATGATGAAATTCTCATGACCCTAATCGATCGTCTTTTCGAATGATCCAGCTTCAGCAATCAGCGACTAGTAAGCTTCACACTTTTCATTTGCGATAAGTCAACAGCGAAGCTCTGCTTCGTGTTTCCTTTATCTCATTCAAAGTGTTCCACCTTATACGTCGCTATGCGATTGCATCAGCTTTTCGTTTTTTGTCATAAAATGACGACATCTTCCATGTATGATGCCCCTCTCTTACAGGCAACAATGTAAATAAGGAGAGGAAGTGTCGGAGATGAAACAATTAGCAATCGTATCGTTCATATCTATTTTTGGTATGTTTTTTTCACTCCATACGTTTGGAGAACATTCACAAACTGAAGTGACACAAACAGCGACTGAAATTATCGAAGTGATGAACCAGGGCGATATTGAAGTAGATGGCTGGACGTTATATGCGCGTGAAAATGCTCAAAAGCTACATTCAGAAAAAGAGATGCAAGCATGGATTGCGCAAAAAAAAGAAATGTTACAAAGTTTCACTTGGACACAGTTGGTCAAAGATTCTAACGGCTTCAAGATTACAGCAACGAAAGAAACAAGTGTCATTGAAAAGGTAACTTTTATTATGTACGGACAGAAAGAAATGTTTTCGACGTATATTATATACGAGGTTACAGGAACTAAATGGAATGAAAACATAGCAGAAAAAGTTAATGAAAAAATAAATGTACGGTCGATGCAATTATTTGAGGAATTCCCTGTAATTTTCACTTGTATCAAAGGTAATGCGGGTGATAGAATGATGGAGTCTTTAGACGACGAAGCAAGGAAACTGTTAGTTGATCTTGATGCAAAAACAGTTGAAAGTTTAACGGAAGAGCATTTTGTATCATACTCTGCTTATAGTAACCGCTTCGACACGTCAATATCCACAGATAATACAGCAATGAATGTACAACTTGCACTGCGAAATGAAGGAATGGGCGGTAAAACAACCGTCATAATTGGCACACCAATAATAACGATTGAATATTAATATATAGAAAATGGACGCGGAGGGGAATTGCCTTGGAAAAAATAATCGTCCGTGGTGGTAGGCGTTTAAAAGGTACTGTAAGAGTTGAAGGTGCCAAAAATGCTGTATTGCCTGTCATCGCTGCATCTTTATTAGGTAGTAATAACAATAGTACGATTTTTAATGTGCCAGCTTTAGCTGATGTATATACGATAAGTGAAGTTTTACGTAGCTTAAATGTCGATGTAACATTTGAAGATGGTCAAATCAAAGTAAATGCAACAAAGCCGTTGAAAACGGAAGCACCTTTTGAATATGTGAGAAAAATGCGAGCTTCATTTTTAGTAATGGGACCGTTATTAGCGCGTGTTGGTCATGCGCGTATCGCACTTCCTGGTGGATGTGCAATTGGGCAACGTCCGATTGAACTACACTTAAAAGGATTCGAAAAAATGGGAGCAACAGTAGATATCGGAAACGGTTATATAGAAGCACGTGTAACAGGTCGCCTTAAAGGCGCAAAAGTTTATCTTGATTTCCCAAGCGTAGGTGCAACGGAAAATATCATGATGGCTGCAACACTTGCTGAAGGTGTAACAACGATTGAAAACTGTGCAAAAGAACCAGAAATCGTTGACCTTGCGAACTATTTAAACGCAATGGGTGCGAAGGTTCGCGGCGCAGGTACTGGTATGATTCGTATTGAAGGTGTTGATTCACTTAACGGTACAACACATACAATTATTCCTGACCGAATTGAAGCAGGAACATTTATGTGTGCAGCAGCAATTACAGGTGGAGATGTTCTCATTGAGAATGCAGAACCAGATCACGTACGCCCGTTAATAGCTAAGCTTGAAGAAATGGGAGTGCAAATTTCAGAAAAAGAAGAAGGGATTCACGTTGTCGCACCTGAGCAATTAAAGCCAGTTGACTTAAAGACGATGCCTTATCCTGGTTTCCCAACTGATATGCAATCACAAATGATGGCACTTCTATTAAAAGCAAGCGGCACAAGTATGTTAACAGAAACGGTATTCGAAAATCGCTTCATGCACGTCGAAGAATTTGGACGTATGAGCGGTAACATCAAAATCGAAGGTCGTTCTGCCATCATAACTGGGCCAGCGCAATTACAAGGTGCTGAAGTAGCTGCAACAGATTTACGTGCAGCAGCTGCATTAATTCTTGCTGGTTTAATTGCTGAAGGATATACACGTGTTGTAAAACTACATCACTTAGATCGCGGTTACGTTAATTTTGAAGCTAAACTATCTGCTTTAGGCGCTGACATCGAAAGAGTCATCGATGATGTAGAAAGTAAAGATCAAAACACATTAAAAATCAATCCTAATTTTGCATAACACAACGAGAGGCCTGCCCAACATGGTATGGCTTCTTTTTTTTGGTGGTTAGTTGGTTAGGTGGTTAGTGTTTAGTTGGTTAGTGTTTAGTTGGATAGTTATTAGTGATTAGTGGTTAGTGGTTAGTTGGTTAGTTGGTTAGTGTTTAGTTGGTGATAGGTGGTTGAGCAAAAGCCCTGCTTTTTGTGATGCCGAAAAAATTTAACGTAATATAGTAAAATCCACGACACTCCAGCGGGATAACGAGCCAGACGAGACCCCACAACGACGAGGTACGAGTGAGGAGGCTCGTGAATCGTCCGCGGAAAGGGAGTGGATATTTGCGATTGCGAGGAATATCATGTTGCCCTCATTCAAAGTGTCCAGTTTACACATCGCAATCAATCCCTACCCACTAAATCCCTATCTACCCATCCACCTACCCACCTATCCACCTAACCAACTATCTAGCTACCCACCTAATCCCTATCCACCTATCCACCTAACCAACTATCTAGCCACCCACTTATCACACTAAATCGCCTGCCCTTTTCTTGTTCTAAATGCTTGTCCTTTTTCATATGTTGTACTATACCCGTGATAAACACGCGGTAAACATCATATTGGAGGCATGCTGGAATATGAATCTAAAACCAATCCTAGCTTTCGTTACAGTAACTATTTTCCTTGTTCTAATCTTACCAGCTCTTCTCGTACTTCCTTTTAGTGGAGATGACAAAGAATATGTCGCACAAAAGGACAACCCTAACAAGCAATATGAACCTGTCATTGCCGTGCCAGAACCATCGATAGACATCGCAGTCTTTCGTTATAACGCTAATAAGATTGAGACTGTTGACCTTGAAGATTATGTGATCGGTGTTGTCGCTTCGGAAATGCCGGCTGAATTTGAAGAAGAGGCACTAAAAGCACAAGCATTAACTGCGCGAACTTACATCTTAAGACAGCTCATGTACCCAAGTGACATTAAATTGCCAGAAGGGGCAGATGTGACAGATACGGTTTACCATCAAGTGTATCGCAATTACGAAGACTATAAAAAGCTTTGGGGCGATGACTATGAATGGAAAATTGCTAAAGTAAAACAAGCGGTATATGCAACGTCAGGAGAAATTTTAACATATAATGATCAACCAATTACTGCGTCATTTTTCTCTACGAGTAATGGGTATACAGTTAACTCGGAAGACTATTGGGAAAATGCTTTTCCATACCTTCGAAGTGTTGCAAGTCCGTGGGATGTCAATAGTCCACGTTATACAAAGACCATTACGATTTCCAAGAGTGACTTTGAAAAGAAACTCGGTGTTTCCCTTCCTAGTGGAGATAAAATTGGTTCAGTAGTTTCGCGAACGTCAGGTGATCGCATTGGTGAAGTGATCATCGGTGGAAAATCATTTTCTGGGCGGGAAGTGAGACAGAAACTAGAATTACATTCGACAGATTTCACATGGCAGCGAAAAGGGAATGAAATAACGATTACGACGAAGGGATATGGGCACGGCGTTGGGATGAGCCAATACGGTGCAAACGGGATGGCACTTGAAGGTAAGACGTATCAAGACATAGTTAATTACTATTATCAAGGCGTAAAAATCTCTTCGATTGACGCTTATTTACCAGGGGCGAAAAAGAAAAAGTAATTTTCATGCATAAAATGAAAGTGTTTGTCGAAAAATAAATAGATAAATTTTTTGCTAATATGTATATATTACCAGCAATCTGTTCAGAATGATTGCTGAGGTGATGAAATATGAAAGAAGAAAACAAACATTCTTCTAATCAACAAGGTTGGCAAAAATATGCCAAAAAGCGTTGGTTTTATCCAACAGTTTATATTGTTGTAGCAGCATTGGTAATTAGCATTGCCTTTTGGATGCAAGGAGAACAACAAGCTAACATTGACAGTGGCGAGTATAATTTAGACCAATACGTCAAGTATCCTAGTGATGATCGAGACAACGATGGTTCAGTCCCTGTCACTAATACGACTGAAATGGTCGGATGGCCTGTTGTCGATAGCTCTGCAGCAACAATCTTCACTCCTTTCTATGATCCTAGAGCATCTGAAAGTGAGCAAGAAGCAGCAATCGTAGTTTACAACAATATTTACTACCAGAACAAAGGTATTGACCTTGTGATGCAAAACGGGGAAGCATTTGATGTAATCGCTGCAATGAGTGGAACTGTCACTCGTGTAGATAAAGACGATCACATGGGCTATGTCGTTGAAATTGAGCATGCGAATAACGTGATGACTCATTACCATAGTTTAGCTGACGCGAGAGTTGCAGTAGGTGATACAGTTTCACAAGGAATGATCCTTGGAACAGCTGGTCGTAGCGTGTACAACCAAGATGCTGGTATTCACGTGCATTTTGAAATCCGTTATGACAATAATGGAGTAATGACTGCAGTAAACCCAATTGATTACTTCAACCAACCAATTACGTCGATTCCTAAGAAAAAGGAAGACAACGGAAATGGCGAAGATGAAGGCGATCAAGACGGTGATCAAGAAGAAAATCATCAGGAAGAAGAAAATCCTGAGGATAATGATACGCCAAATAGTACAACCTAATAACAATACGCGCATAGTATTGGAGATAGCCGCTGGCATTTGCCGGTGGCTTTTTCTTTTGCATTAAATAGGGTGATAAACTTCAGGACATGAAAAAAGTGCTACATTAGCCTATTGCCCAGTAGCACATTTTTTTAAACAACTAATAATCATCTGCTTTCGTATATTCATCGCAATATTGGCAAAAACCGCAGCTAGGACAAACTTTTAAATCAAAACAATCACTACAATCGACCCATGAACCATAATACCCACACTCTTTGCACTCGCCCATTTTCACACCTCCTATTATGTTATATGCAAGAAGCCTGTAAATTTTCAGAATATATAGTAAAATAGATAAAAAGGTGTAAAGGATGAGGAAAATGACTTTTTCAATCGTTGGTTTTGATCCAAACACGAAAGAACTTGGTATTGCCGTACAATCAAAATTTATTGGCGTCGGTGCTGTTGTTCCATGGGCCAAAGCTGGTGTAGGAGCGGTTGCTACACAATCCTATGCAAATACGACTTATGGACCAAAAGGGCTAGAACTTATGGAGCAAGGAATATCAGCAGAAGAAACGATTAAGCTCCTGACAAACGAGGATGAAGGAAAAGAATATCGCCAAGTTGGTATTGTCGATAGCAAAGGTAATGCCGCAACATTCACTGGAAAAGACTGTTATGACTGGGCAGGAGGAATTGCCGAAGAAAACTTCGCAGCGCAAGGGAACATCCTTGTAAGCGAAGAAACAGTCCAAGCAATGGCAGACACCTTTAAAAACACGGAGGGAACTCTTGCAGAACGCCTCCTAGCAGCTTTAGACGCAGGGCAGGAGGCTGGCGGAGATAGTCGGGGTAAACAGTCTGCCTCATTGCTTATCGTTAAAGAAGCGGGTGGTTATGGTGGTTACAATGACCGGGCAATTGATTTACGTGTTGACGACCATCCCGAGCCAATCAAAGAATTGATCCGTCTCCACTCGTTGCATCAGCTTTATTTTGCAAAAACAAAGCCAGAAAACATTTTAAGTATTAAAGGACTCGTTCGCAATGAACTTATCGAGCAGCTGCACCGCCACCAATATTTGAGTGAATCGAACCCAACCGATGAAGCGTTGCAACAAGCACTTCGCACTTACATTCATACGGAAAACTTTGAAGAGCGCGAACTTGAACAAGGAAAAATAGACAAAGAAATACTAACGTACATGCAAATGAAACAAGCATAATATTATCAAATAGCTTTTTGCTACGTTACCATTATAGTAGGGATTTATAAATGGAAGCAGTCGCTGATTATCAGTTAGACTGCTTTTTCTAATTTTTTATGTTTGCTCCGAAGTAATGTGATATAAATCACAGAGGTCAACCGAGAATAACTATACGATTAAGGAGGCAAAAATGTGCATGCTTTTGAATCGTCTTCCACCAAGATGATTGCACAGACATGTTGTATTTCTTAGGAGGAGTAACGATGATTAAAGCAATTATTATTAATATAGCAATTATTATTTCTTATTTATTTATCATAGGGCAATTTTCTCGAGCGATACATGAAGGGAAACATTATCATAAAATATTTAGTCGTTTAAAAACACAAGTTAGTGCAGGACTGCTTTTTGCAGCTTTAGGAGTAATATTACTAGCATTTCCAATTCCAGTAACAACTGAAGTAACAGTGGATTTAAGTTTAATAGCAATCGTCATCGCCGCCCTATTCTTTAGTGCCCCAGCTGCGATCGTTTCAGCACTTTTTATCGCTTTAAGTAGCATGGCGATAGTAGGTAGCACGAGCGGGATTGGGTTTGTCGGCATTGGGGTTGTTTGTGCATTATTGGTGACCATTCCACTGAAACCGGTTCGACAGGCAGCACTAATAATTATTGTGACAGGAAGTGTTGCTGCTTGGTACCTCGCACAGCCATTAGAAGTGTCTCTGACATTTTGGCTATTAACAATCATAATTGCATTTATATCTTACTATGTTTGTGACTACATTTTTGATTTAAACAAAGCGTATTTTGAACGAAAAAAAGCTAACGAAAAATTGCAAGAACTAGTTTTAGCACATGAGGAAATGGAAGCAAGACTACAAGAAGCAAATAGCAAACTATTGAAAATGGCGAACATCGATGGCTTAACAGGGATTGCCAATCGTCGCAGCTTTAATGATACGTTGGAAAAAGAAACGAAGCGGATGAAGCGGGAGAAAAAAGTGCTATCCTTGCTTATGATTGATATTGATAATTTCAAAGCATTTAATGATACATACGGCCATCAAGAAGGTGATTATTGCTTGCAATCTGTAGCTAACGAAATAAAGGGAAATTTGCAAAGACCGAGTGACTTTGTGGCTAGGTATGGCGGCGAAGAGTTTGCCGTTATTCTCCCAGGGCTCAGTGAAAACAAAGCAGCGGTTGTCGCTGAAAAAATCCGCAGTAGCATCGAAGAGTTAGAAATACCGAATGTCCATGCGGAAGCTAAGTCGATCGTTACGATTAGTGTTGGCGTTGCGACAATGGATGAGGACATAAACAGTGAGCAACTTGTGAAACTAGCTGATCGCGCTTTATATGAGGCAAAGGAGCGGGGCAGAAACCAAGTATGCCAGAGTGAACTTACTCTTATGCATACGAGTTAATATTTTTGAAGGAGACACCTCTCATGTTGACGAAATAATATATTGGAGGTGTCTTATGATTGTATTATATATAGCAATTTCATTTGTCATATTATTTTTATTTGCTACACTAATTGATTTTGATTTATACAAAGCAATATTTGTTCCGGCCGTTATTATTGGTCTATTATTTAGTATTAGCCAAAAGTTAAATACGTTAATTAACCAAAGCAAAGACGAAGTTGTCGAAGCGGACACGACAGAAAATATTGAAAAAGATTAACGAGCTAAATGATTTGCGATAAACATTAAAATGTTTTCATAGTAAGCGAGAGGGTGCTGGACGAAAGCATCCTTTCCGACTTCGTCGTTAAGAAAAACCTTCTCCGTTTCACCTATCTCTGTAAAACCTGTCAGCTGCACCTTTTCTCTTTCCCCTAACCATAGTTCATAAAAGTGAGAAAAAGCTATTTTCACAATTCCAGCAACTTCTTCTTTTTGTAAGGAAAAATCATCAAAGGAAAAGTTCCCACGATATAAAAAGACATTAGCAAACTCATTATCAATAAAGTTTTCTTTCTTCACGCTATATTCAACAATGCCTAGTGGCAGTAATTGCTCAATCGCGACATCAATGCCAAGCTCTTCTTTTACTTCACGAACGCCATCTTCGACGGATTCTGTTGCTAACAAATGGCCAGCGGCTGTAATGTCATAAAGATTCGGATTGTCTTTTTTCTGTGGGCTGCGCAGTTGCAAGTAGATGTATTCAACGTCATCTTCCTTTGCCACGAACCAACAATGAAATGCTTCATGCCAGAGCCCTTTTCTATGTACTTCTGCGCGAGTAGCCGTTCCGATTAGCTCACGCTCTTTATTGAAAACGTTAAGTACTTCGTGTTCCATTTTATCTCCTTATGTAACCTTCAATAAATTTTTTCAAAAATAGTCATTGGACATTTTCATCGTAACATAATCTTGTATTGTAGCAAAAATCACAATAATAATTCCCCTCTATCCGGACTCCTATTCCTACTAGACATGCGAGCAAACTTCATATGGAAAGGAGGAAGGTAGATGAGAGGAAAAAAACTCCTCATTTTTCTTGTGCTCCCGTTTCTTTTAGCAGCCTGTGACCTTCTCGGAAGTAGTTTAGAAAATGACTTGGACACGTACCTGGATCAATTTAACGAGATAGCCCATTTAGAGACCGAGGCGATAGAGAGTTACTACAGTGTTGTCGGGGCTAACTATACGGATGATGCCCAATTTTACGCTGTCATAAGCAATGACGTTGTCCCGAAGTATGAAACGTTTTTGAGTGAATTGCAAAAGATTGAATCGTCAAATGAACGAATTCAGCAGCTTCATGAAGAATACATTAAAGGCGTGAAATTTAATTACGAAGCAATGAAAAAATTTCTCGCCGCAGTCGAACAGCAAGATATGAACCTGATCAACTCAGGTAATGTTGACCTTAATGCCGGTAAATTAATTATTGATGAGTATAATCGTGGCATTGACGCTTTATTAAAAGAAATCGGAAAATAAACCAAAATAAAACCCGACGAATGGCCGCGAGAAAAAACGACCAGCATCGGGTTTTTTGGTGAAAGGCATCCCCATCTGTCGACAAATCCCGGGAAATGGCACCACTATTTCTTTTCCCACACATTAAATACCATTCCGAACGGATCACGGATGTAACAATCCTTCCCCTTTCCGTGCCAGCGGACAACCTCACAGCCGTTTGCGAGCAAATGTTCCTTCGCTGCTTCTAAGTCATCGACTTCGACTTCCATGACAGGTCCTAAGTTCTCCTCGCCAGGAATGAGGAAAATGCTATTGTGCGCAGTAGTGAATTCCACTTCTTTTACTGTGCTTTCAGCTGGTTCCTTCATCCCAAGAACTTCTTCATAAAATTTCTTCGCCTTCGCCACATCATTTACTTGAAAGCCGATATTTTTTGAAACGTTATATTTCATTTTCCTTTCCCCACTTTCTTGTTTTCTATCAGTGTAGCATAACGAGTAGATCACCAGTGAAGCGAAAAGTTGCGTTTAATAAAATGAAAGACAGTAATCGTAATCAGACAGGCAACGGGATAAGTAGGAATCGATAAAAGTAAGTTCCAGTGAATATAGGTGAGTACTTCATTCACTACACATAACCATTCATAGAAGACGGAAACAACGGTCCATCCTGTAATATAGAGCGCTAAACGTTTGCCTCGAAGCTGCCACTTGTCATAAAAGTAAATAAAAATGTAAGCTGCAGAAGGGTATAAGAAAAAGTGGGCGATTCCAACCGTTATTTGATAGCCTGGCCCATCTAAAAAGTGATAAAAATCATATGGTCTCACGCCTAACGTATAGTCAATCGTCTCTATGAAAATGACGACAAATATCCAAAGTGAAAACGTTGCGTAAGGATGAAATCTTCTCGGCAAAAGGTAGGCAATAGTTACGGATACTAAGGTAGAGGCGAGAAAAAAGATTTCATTCCAATCAAACGTAGAAGCCATTAGCCTTATCCTTTCTATAAAAGGTGTGTCGGATAACTTTTAAGCTTGTAAGTGTAACGACAATCACAAGTGCATTTAAAGCAAATGACCACCAAAGCTGCCAACTGTCGGCATGGAAAAAGAGATTCGTCCATTCACTGAGCCACTCAATCCCAGTCAATATCGTCACATAGATAGAAATGAGCACTAGCTTTTTAAGCAGTGACTGCAACGTGACATAGTAATTAAGAATGGTAATGGTAAGTATAGGAACTAAAACCGTCCGGTTGATAACATCTGCCCAATTTAAACTAGCAATTTCTGAAAGTTTTATTAGCTCGAACTTTAAAAAAAGAATCGCAGATATGTTTTGAATAACGATTGCTGAGATGCACCAATAAACAAGAATCTCGAGCGAATGAAGATTTCTCTTCATCACAAAACGTAAGTAAGCTATGGCTGCGATATTTACAAGAATAAATAAAAATAAAGTCATAAGGACCACTCCAAATAGGGAACATGAAAATACATACGTAGAAAAATTTCACAATGTTACGTTTAGCATTCGTAAAAATGTGGTTTTTATTCGGGGAGTGGTGTCTGTACTGCCATCCTTCGACAAATCCCGGGAAGTGACAGGCACTACTTCTTTCCCCTCCATTACTACCAATGGCTTGTTTTCAAAATATACCTTACTGAAAGGGACGCCTCCTTATAAGATGAAAGAGAACTAAATGAATTTTCAAACAATAAGGAGGAGTAAAATTGAACAGGAAAAACAAACTATTTTCACTACTAGTAACTTTATTATTAATTACTAGTCTCGTTATCCCCGCACAAGCAGTCACCCCAGGATTCAATACATCAGAAACAGGACTAGAAGCAGTAGGTTCGAAAATCCAACCAGAATTACTAGAAGCTTTTGAAACGTCAGCAACAGCGCAAGTAATCGTCACCTTCCATGGGGACGGTGCCCCAACAGACACAGATGTAAATTTACTAGAAAGTATCGGGGTTACAACCGGTATTACGATGACATCTCTTCCGATGGCTGGGATTATTGCTACGAAAGAGCAAGTAATTCAGCTAGCGGAAAATAGTAATGTACGCTCCCTTTACTTAAATGAAAAAGTAGAATATACGAATGCCGATGCAAATGAACTCACAGGAGTCAATGAAGTGAAAGAAGATTCATCACTTTGGCTAGGCGGATTTCCTGTCTCAGGTCGTGGCATTACCGTTGTCATTAACGACTCAGGAATTGACGCAACACACGGCGATTTAAAATACGGAGAAAAAGTACTAGAAAACGTCTTAGGTTCAACGAACTTAAGTAACTTAACGTCACCGAAGATTTTCCCTGTCTCTTATGTTGAAGGAGTCATCAACACGGATACGAATTCAGGGCACGGAACACATGTTGCCGGAACCGTAGCAGGTGATGGAACGCGTTCGGCTGGAAAATATGCCGGAGCAGCGCCAGGAGCAAACCTTATTGGGTATGGATCAGGTGGAGCACTATTCATTCTTGACGGTGTCGGTGGCTTTGATTATGCCTTAACACACCAATATGAGTATGGCATTCGCGTCATTACGAATTCATGGGGCGGTTCAGGTGACTTTGATCCAAACCATCCTGTAAACATTGCTAGTAAAAAAGCATATGAGCGCGGCATTGTCGTGACGTTCGCTGCAGGTAATGATGGCAGAAGCGGAGAAAATACGTTAACTCGCTATGCAGCTCCTTGGGTCATTACAGTAGCGGCTGGTACAAAAGATAAACAATTAGCTGATTTCTCATCTCGAGGCTTAAAAGATGACGGAGCGACTTACGAAATTGATGGTGAAACGTGGACGTACACAAACGCACCAACAATTACGGCTCCTGGTGTCGATATTATTTCAACGATTACACCGAGCCCATTAATGGCAATAAGCACACCAGATGAAATTGAACCAGCACACGCCCCGTTTTACGCACAAATGAACGGAACGTCAATGGCAACACCGCACGTTGCTGGGATCGTTGCACTATTACTTGAAGTAAACCCATCCTTACACCCAGCAGACATCAAACAAATTTTAATCGACACAGCAGAAAAAATGGCCGGCTATGAAACGTGGGAAGTAGGCGCAGGTTATGTGGACGCACATGCTGCTGTGAAAAAAGTTTTCGATACAATCGGACCTGTCGCAAACTACGCAGGTTCACCAGTAGCTTACAATGATGAAATGTACGAAGCATATGGCCGTGTTTTCCCAGATCCACAAGGAGGACTTCCGAAAACAGCAGGTGTTTCACCATATGCGAAAGGAAAAGTCGCAGCAACACAGTTTATTCAATTTCCAGAAGCAATTAAAGGCTTAAAATATTTAGAAATGAAATATCCAAACCGTATCGAACTGATCCGTATTGATGAACATTTCAATGATCCAGAGCTTTTATCAGCAGGACTTGGAACATCAACAAGTGAAAGAGAAAGATCACCTCTTTACGTCGTTCGTGTCACAGACGAGACGGTGACGACAGACAAAAAACGTGTTGTTTTTAGCTTAAGTATGCACGGTATTGAAAAAGCAGGACTAGAAGGAGGACTTCGCGCCATTGAAGACCTCGTTTCTGCAAGCAAATACGACAAGCTAACGTTAAAGTCTGACTCTGCCACGATGCATGAAGCATTGCAAAAACAAGAAGTTTACTTCCTGCTTATTAACCCAGATGGCTGGCGCCGTGGCGATATTACGCGAGGTGGTCCGTTCTACCAACGATATAACGGAAACGGCATGGACTTAAACCGCGACTGGCCAGTTGTTGGTTACACGTACAAACCATACACACCTGGTTCAGAGCCGGAAACAAAGGCCTATATGAAATATTTAAAAGATGTTGCAGAAAAGTGGGATAGTGGGGCAGACTTGCACGGAATGATTACTGCTAATGCCTTCACATACACAATGATGCCGGCAGGACAGCTTGACTATTTCAAAAACGAGCGCGTCCTAAACTTAGTAGAAGGTATCCATGAAGATGCGCAACAACGTTTAAGTTGGTCGCCTTTAATTGTCGAGCAAGGTTCGCCAGGAACAGGCACGGAAACGGTCATGGTCGGACAACAGTGGGGAACGGTTTGGGATACGTTAAACTACACAGTTACTGGAGACTTCGGTAACTGGGCAGGAAACCCTCTCGGATTAAACGGTGATGTGATTGATAATGAAATGGCACTTAGCCACTTAGCAACGAATAACATTTACTACCCAATCATTGAGCAAATGCATGTTGATGGAAACAAAGGACTAATTTTCACACAAATGGCGGCAGAGCTGAAAGAGTGGACGGAAGAAGAAAAAACGTTCCCTCTAAACGGAAAAGTAGCCGTGCTAGATCATGGTGTGACAATCTCCAATGACGGAACAGAAGTAGCGGTTGATCCGAATGACGAGCTGCCAGCGCAACCACTAGAAAAGTTTTCAATGGTCTACCCAGCACAAACAGAACATTATTTCGAAGTAAAAGGTCCTGGAGACGGTTTTAGCTCGACATCATTAGAAGTAAGCGTTCGTGGTTCAAGTGTCCAAGGTGTGACAGCGAACGTACCAAACATTACGTTGTACTACAATGATGACCATGGCGGTTGGAAAGAAATGGCGAGCAACTTTAACCAATCATTTATTTACTTGCAAAGTGCAGCAGTTGTCTCTGCGAACTACTTAGCACCTGGTGAGTATAAAGTTGTTGTTGAACATAGCTTAATGGCACCTGGTCCATCTTATATAAATGGTGAAATAAACTTTACGAAAGAACTAGCATGGGACCAGCCATTACAAAAAGCATATAACGTCACAAACTTAGCATTCTTTGATGAGTTAAATAACTACTTGCCAGAGGCGAAAAAGATTAACAAGCTTTCGTATGAAAACATTGCGAGTAATAAGATCGACTTATCTACTTATGACAGCATCGTCTTAGCGAACCATAGCTACAGTGCAAATTTATCTGAAACGCAAAAAACGAAAGTAAGTGCTGCATTGAAACAATTCGTGGAAACAGGCGGGAACTTAGTCTTAATGGATGGAGCAGTGCAAATGCTAGCGGACATCGGCATCATCAAAGCAGACGACATTAAGATGGTTGGAAAATACGCAGGATACGTGCAGATGGAAACATACAATCATGCTTTAGCGAAAAACTTAAACAAAAGCGGAGCGGCAGGTGGAACGAACAACCGTCGTCAAACGTACGAGCCAGTACCGTTAGGAATCTCGATTGAAGATGGTGAGGACGATTCACCAGTATGGCGCGTCAACCGTTCAGCTTGGGAAAATAAAGGCGGAGTTACAGTAGGTATTACTGATGCAGGCTGGACATCTTTAGGGGAAATAAACGTCGGTAACGGGAAAATCCGTATTATCGGGGCATTACTGCCAGATCCATCAAACGAGTTCTACCACCCGCATGGCCTAAATAACTATGCATTAACGTGGAGCGGCTATGAGTTCTTCGGAAACCTTGTGGATTATCAAAGATAACATCGAAAATCTCGGGAGGTTCCTGTCACCTGACAGGAGCCAGAATGGAGCGAAAAAATGATGAATAAAGCGGCTGGAAATTCAGTGGTAACACATCATTACAATCATCCTGCTGAAACTGTGTTTCGTGCATGGCTAGATGAGCGTCTCTTGAAGAAATGGCTATTTCCAGGAGAACTTCTTTTGAAAGTGGAAATAAACCCTAATATCGAAGGTGAATTTTCTTTTGTAGTCGACCGAGAAGGAACTGCCGTTGACCACCGCGGAAAGTACCTTGAAATACAAGCACCTTCGCGGCTAGCATTCACGTTTGGTATTCCGAAAATAACACCCGATACTGACACTGTTTACATTGATATAATTGATACATGTGAAGGGTGTAAGCTAACACTTACGCATGAAATACACCCAAACTGGACGGAGTATGTAAAAGATACAGATAAAGCTTGGAAACAAATGCTCGTCGTCTTAGAAAAAGTATTAGACAGAGGGATGAACAGAGAGTTGCAACAGCCGTCTTAAGCTTTATCAATTAGCACTTAAATATAAAATGATGTTATTTTTTATAAGCTCGGTCAAATTACTTCGCTTTCCACGGGCACGGCCTCAGCTACGTTAGGAAGCTTAGAACGCTTTCTAACGGGATCTTCGCCTCGTGCTGTCCCGTAGGAGTCTCCGTATTTTGACTGAGCTTTTCTATAAAATTTACTGTTCGACTATTTGAAATAGGACTATTATCTTGTAGGTCATCTTATATCACAGTGAATTATCCCACCGAAAACACACCTATTGACCTACTTAAAAACAATCACGCTCAAGCGAACATATATGGAGAGGTTAACGTGTTCCCCTTAACCGATAAAATACCTCATCAAGCAGGCAAATAAGCCTGCTTTTTCAACATATGCAATCCCCCAGCTTATCTAACTAACCACCTAACCACCTAACCACAAACCACCTAACCACCTCGGTTAAATGACAGGCCCCCAAAAAAATTTCTCCAAAGGTCTAACCGTATACTACATAAGAAGTAAATCTGTTTTTATTAAAGGAGAACAGAACAGAAATGGAGAAAACGAAAGGGGACTAACAAACAAATAGCGTCTAGGAGGAAACGGATGAGAAAGTTTTATGTAATATTGATTTTGGTAGCCTTTTTTATTTTATTAGCAAGCGATTTAAATGATAAAAAAGAAAAAGTTGAAACAAATGAAAAGCCTACCCATTCTGCTACAGTTGAAACAGCTGCTGCTGAGGAAGAAAGCGAAGATGAGTACGCTACCTATAATCCTTTTCGATTAAAAGCGATAGATAGTAGAATTGCCACAATTAAAGTGAATGGGGAAGAACTTTATGCAATAACGTATAAGGCCTACTTAACTTCAAATGATTACTTAACTATGCCGAAAGAATTTAAAGAGTTTGTTTTTACTGTTGAACCTTTAAACAATTCAATTAGTTACCATGTAGACTATGCTCTTAGTCAGAATAAACAACTATCTAAGCCTGGTAAATATATATATGAATTAGAATTTACGACTAACTATAGTAAATATAGTGAAGAGACATTAAATAAAATGCAGAATGAATATGACTTTACAATTGTTATGAGGAAAGAAAACAAAGAATTTTTGATATATTAATTTGCAGATTATTTCCTTATAGGTATTTTTATTAACGCTATAGTGCCAATAAATTACACATAAGTCTAGTTAACTCCAATAAATTAGATGTTAAAACCCCTTATGCAGTCGACCTAGCCTGCTTTTTCTTGTTTTGTTCAACAAGGGCCTGCCCTTTCCACACACATCGCAATTATCTCGCAACCCTAACCTTCATCTATATTCACCAATCCACCTACCCACCTACCCACCTACCCACCTAATCACTAGCCACCTAACCACTATCCACCCACCTAACCAACTATCCACCCACCCAACCTACTATACTTATTCACCATGCCCCCAACAATATAACCAAAATCAGCAACTTGCCCCAATTGTCAAAAAAATTTGTAAAAAAACCTTGTCCCCCTTGACATTTAGGAATAATACCCCATTTTGTCTAATAGACTTTAACAAAACCAAATGAGGGTAAGAGGTGAGAATGATAGGTATGGCTTCGAAGTCCCAACCGATAAAAGTGCAAACATAAGTCCTCGCAAACATTCAACTACACTACTTCGAAAAACGCCATCCCGTGGGGTCTCCCCCTTGCAGTACTCTCACATCCATATTAGGGAGGCGAGTGGTGTGCATGATTACATCAAGGAGCGAACGCTCAAGATTGGAAACTATATAGTAGAAACAAGAAAGACCGTTCGCGTAATCGCCAAAGAATTTGGCGTATCGAAAAGCACTGTACACAAAGACTTAACAGAAAGGTTGCCTGAAATTAACCCTGATCTTGCAAATGAAGTAAAGGACATCTTAGAATATCACAAATCGGTCCGCCATCTGCGCGGAGGAGAGGCGACAAAACTAAAGTATAAAAACGAAACAGTAATGTAAACTAACAAACTACATCATCCTTCCATATAAATCCAGATATAGATGCAGCGCTATTTACCCTCACCCTTCTCAAAAGTAATTTTGAGACTATGAAACAGGGGAACTTTTCCCTGTTTTTTCGTTTCTCAAAAAACTTTCTCACATGAATACATCTTTTCCCCCTTCGTATTAGAAAAATTATGCAGAAAATTGTCAACAAATTTACAAAAAGATATGAATACATCTTGATATTATGCTAAAATTAAACATAAAAGAGACTTTGAAACGGTATGGGTAGAGGGGGAGCAAGATGTTTGCAAGAGATATCGGTATCGACTTAGGAACAGCTAATGTATTAATCCACGTTAAAGGACGAGGTATCGTCTTAAATGAACCTTCTGTAGTTGCGATTGACACAACTACTGGGAAGCCACTAGCAGTAGGAGAAGAAGCTCGTAAAATGGTTGGGCGTACGCCTGGTAATATCGTCGCTATTCGTCCATTAAAAGACGGCGTCATCGCTGACTTTGATATTACAGAAGTAATGTTAAAGTACTTTATCAACAAAATTAATGCTCGCGGCTTTTTAACAAAGCCAAGAATGCTCATCTGTTGCCCAGCTAACATTACGTCTGTTGAGCAAAAAGCTATTCGTGAAGCAGCTGAAAAAAGCGGCGGGAAAAAAGTATATTTAGAAGAAGAGCCGAAAATTGCCGCAATCGGAGCGGGTATGGACATTTTCCAACCGTCCGGTAACATGGTTGTTGATATCGGTGGTGGAACAACAGATGTTGCAGTACTCTCTATGGGTGATATCGTAACTTCTGCCTCTATTAAAGTCGCTGGAGATAAATTTGACCATGAAATCTTACAGTACATAAAGAAAAAATATAAACTATTAATCGGTGATCGCACAGCAGAGGATATTAAAATTCAAGTTGCAACGGTCTTCCCTGGCGCACGAAATGAGTCATTAGATATCCGTGGGCGTGACATGGTCTCTGGCCTACCACGTACCATCACTATCTACTCTGATGAAATTTTAGAAGCGTTAAAAGAGCCGGTAAGCAGCATCGTTCAAGCTTGTCGTACCGTTTTAGAAAATACGCCTCCTGAACTATCGGCAGATATCATTGACCGTGGTATTATATTAACAGGTGGTGGAGCTTTATTACATGGAATTGACCAGCTTCTATCAGAAGAGCTTAAAGTTCCAGTAATTATTGCCGAAGATCCAATGGATTGTGTGGCAAAAGGAACTGGTATTATGCTTGAGTACATCGACAACTTGCCAGCAAAAAAAAGACTTAGCTAAAAATACCCTTCGCCACTAGAGTATGAGGAAGGTTGAAAAACAATGATGACAAATCAAGACGATGAAAAAACGATACAAATGAATAGAGTTACAGAAGAACATTCTCGTTCAGAAAAACGGAAGCAACGAAAACGCGAAAAAGAAAAGGAAGCTTCCAAACAACGTCCAGATTTTCTTAAATCGCCAAGACCAAAACGCAAGTTCCCAATTTGGGCTCGCCTAATCGTTGTCCTTGCTTTAATTGTCCTAAGCTTATTTGCGGGACTAATGTTCGGTTATGGTGTAATCGGTGATGGAAACGCGACCGACGCACTAAAGTGGGAAACATTCCAAAACATCTTTGATTTAATTAATAAAGAGTAAAGTGCAGCAGCTATCGCTGCACTTTTTCTATGAGTAATACATAATTAGCTAACATCTACTCCCTTTCCGCGGACGATCCACGAGCCTCCTCACTCGTACACCTCGTTGTGGGGTCTCGTCTGGCTCGTTTTTCCGCAGGAGTGTCGTAGATGTCAGCACAGCGCTATTCAGTTCTTCTTAATTAAAAATAAATTAGTACTTACATTAAAGGAGAGAAAATACATGCTAAATATTGATGAGATTAAAGAGATCATTCCACACCGTTACCCGTTCTTACTTGTTGATAAAATTCTTGAAGTAGTTGAAGGGGAAAAAGCAGTCGGCGTTAAAAATGTCACTGCAAACGAAGAGTTCTTCAACGGGCACTTCCCGAACTACCCAGTAATGCCTGGCGTATTAATTGTTGAAGCACTTGCACAAGTAGGTGCAGTAGCGATGCTGAAAAAAGAAGAAAACCGTGGTCGCTTAGCATTTTTCGCTGGCATTGATAAATGTCGCTTTAAAAGACAAGTTCGCCCTGGTGACGTTCTGAAGTTAGAAGTAGAAATGACGCGCGTTCGTGGTGCAATGGGTAAAGGAAAAGGCCTTGCGACTGTTGACGGTGAAGTTGTTTGTGAAACAGAGTTAATGTTCGCTTTAGGGGACAAGCAAGAATAAGATATTTAAGAAACCAAAGAGATGCTCTGGCAAAATACTTCGCATCTCTTTCGCCTTTTAAGTGAAATACTATCTTGAAGTTCAAAAATTAAGATATTGCAACGAAATCCACTCCCTTTCCGCGGGCGAACCGCAAGCCTCCTCGTTCGTGCCTCACTGTGGGGTCTTGCCTGGCTCGCTATTCCCGCAGGAGTGTCGTGGATTTCGTGTAAGAGCAACTATAATAAGTTTAAAATGCGATGCGACCTAACGCTTTTAAAGATTCAATATTCTACTTGAATTAGAAGTGCGTAGTCAAAATACGGAGACTCCTACGGGAACAGCACGTGTCCGAAGGCCCCGAAGAAAGCGTCTTTTGCTTTCTTCGGAGGCTGAGGCCGTGCCCGTGGAAAGCGAAGTATTTTGACAAGCGTTTCGTATTTTTCTATTAAAGGAACGCTTCCTAACAGACTATTCTTAGTCTGTTAAAAGACGTCGCAACTTCTTAATCGCTTGCCTCCGCCACGATTTCACAGCTTCCACTGAAACGTTCTCCTTTGCCGCAATCTCTGACGGTGTAAGTTGTCCATACACATAATACCGCAGCCACTTCTGCTGATTGTCGGTCAAATGACGTAAATATCCTTCAATCGTTTCATCTACACAAAACTCTTCTTCCACACTGTCCTCTACAAACGTATCTTGCAATTGGTTTCTTTCATCATAGTTTCTACTCTCTTGTAAGGCAGTTAACAACCGTCCACGCACATAGCGAAAGGCATACGTCGAAAAACGACCTTTCTCATCGTCAAAGTTTCGATATGCGTCCCATAACGCAATCATGGCAATTTGATAAAAGTTATCGTGGTCTTTATAAATATTCAGCGCTTTTAACTGTCCTTTAATTAACGGCATAAACTGCTCGAGTACTTCTTCAAAAGATTGCTCTTGTACCTGCATTGAAAATAACTCCTTTTAGAAAGGCGCCTTTCTCATTTGTTCCGCGGTACTTTTACCATACAAAAGGAAAATAATGGTGTCACAGCCGAGATTCAACTGAATCCAATCTTGCTACTCCCAGATTCAAGCTCAATCTATTTAGAAAAGAACATAGTTCAGCATCAGAAAAACAAAATATAGAAAATTCTCTAAAATAAAAAAATATAGTCGGAAAATCCTAACTCGATGTTTTTATCTGTTATAATTAGGGGATGATAATGATAAACGGAGTGAAAAACTTATGAAATGGTTTGCGCTGCTACTAATAATAGGTGGAGTTTCATTTATTGGTTATGGTGGATACGAAATATGGTCGTCTTCACAAGAACAAGATGCAGCTCTAGAAGAAGCTGAAAACATATTGAAAAACTATAGTAAAAACAAACAAGCTGTCCCGACAACAACAGACTCAGATGAAGAAGACACAGAAAAGCCAGAAGGTCCTCACTACGTTTTCCGTAGTGAGTTTGTTCCAGTTCATGGGGAAACGGTTGGCATTTTAGAAATTCCAGCACTTGAAGCAAAGCTTCCTATAATAGAAGGAACAAACGCCGATGAGCTTAAACGTGGCGTAGGACATTACTACACTAGTAAATACCCGACTGATAATGATCAAATTGTATTGTCAGGGCATCGCGATACCGTTTTCCGTGATTTAGGAAAACTAAAAATTGGCGATACATTCATCATGCATTTACCATACGGTGAATTCACATATGAAATATACGGAACTGAAATTGTAGATAAATATAATCAAGATGTTATTAAATCTACAGCACCGAATGAAGAACTTGTTTTATCGACATGCTATCCATTTTCTAATGTTGGTGGAGCGCCAGAGCGATATATTGTTTATGCAAAACCGGTTTATTAATAGGAATTATTAAGAAATCCAAACCAATTCAGATATCCCGTCTGGAAAGGTTGGATTTTTTATTTTCCTAAAAATCCGGTATTTAAAAATAGAAATACAAATAATAAGCATACATCTGTAGTTATCTAGCGCAGTCAAAATACGTCGCTATCCACGGGCATGGCCTCAGTCTCCTCAGAAAGCACGCTTTCTTGTCTTCGGACTCGCGTGATTTCCCGAAGGAGTCTCCGTATTTTGGCTGCGCATTTCTTTTTTTCTTTACTAAAGGGTTATATTTATATTTTGTTCAAGTTCGCTATTTGCCTAAGATTTTTCAATGATATTCACAAACAATAGCTAACCTTTTGGTAGCAAATACTCAAGCGGAAAGGGAGTGGATTTTAATAAAATTAACAATATGCATTTGTCGAATTGTGTTGGGAATTGCAAAACGATAGTTCTTTATCGCTTGGTAGAATTATGGTAATTTTGAGTTTGGGCTATTTATATACTACTTTTGGTATATAATAAAGTTAGTAATTTACAGTATATGAAAATAAATAACAATAAATGGTAAAATACTATTCAAAAAATATAAAAAACTGTCAGAAAAGCTATCAAAATACGACAATGTTTATGATATACTATCAAGATATGAAAGAGAGATTTCTCAACTAATGGGAGGCTACTATGGAAGAAACTATAAGTTTAAAAGAGTTGTTTGAAACGTTACGCAAAAGGTTATGGATGATCCTCACAATTACAGCAATTGCAGCGATCGCAGCTGCGATTATTAGCTATTTTTATATCACACCAGTTTATCAATCTTCAACACTAGTAGTAGTGAATCAATCAAAAGCCGATCAAGTAGGAATGGCGAACGGAATTGACATTCGCTCAAACACACAATACATCAACACATACAGCGACATTATTAAAAGTCCAGCAATACTAGAAAAAGTTAGCGCGGAATTAGATGGTAGAAGATCAGCAGGACAAATTAGTGGACAAACTACAATTGGTGGAAGATCTGATTCAATCGTCTTTACGATTACGGTAAAAGACACTGACCCTGAAATGGCAGCAAACATTGCTAACACGACAGCGGCAGTATTCCAAAAACAATTACCTACTATATTAAATGTCGATAACGTTAGCATTCTCTCGCAAGCTGCAGTAAGTGAAGCGCCTATTTCACCAATCCCAACAAGAAACATTATGATCGCCATTGTTGTAGGTTTAATGGCGAGTATCGGACTTGCTTTCTTACTAGACTTCTTAGACAACACAATTAAAACAGAACAAGACATCGAAAAAACATTAGGATTACCTGTCCTTGGAGCAGTAACAAAGATTGATTTAGAAAACGAAATGGACTTCTCAAAATTAGATAAAAACAACAGCATAGGAGGCGAAACGATTGGCGCGTAAAGTGAAAAACTCAAGAAAATCTTTATTGCAAACTGGGAATCGCAGCATCATTACCCATCGTTCTCCGAAATCATCAGTTTCCGAACAATATCGTACATTAAGAACGAACATTGAATTTGCAGCAGTAGATGAAAGTTTACGTACTTTTATGGTGACGTCGGCAAATCCATCGGAAGGTAAATCAACGACTGTTGCTAACTTAGCCGTTGTATTTGCCCAACAAGATAAAAAAGTCTTACTAGTTGATGCAGATATGCGCCGCCCAACCGTTCATTATACGTTCCGTACGGATAATATTAAAGGATTAACGAATTATTTAACAAAACAAGCGACATTAGAAGAAGTAGTTTGTGAGACGGAAGTAAATAACTTACAAATTATCTCATGTGGACCGATTCCACCAAACCCAGCGGAACTATTAAGTTCAAAGGCAATGGATCTATTTATCGAAGAAGCATTACAAATGTTTGATATCGTCATCTTTGATACACCACCAGTCTTAGCAGTAACTGATGCACAAGTACTTGCAAATAAAGTACAAGGTGTCGTTTTAGTCGTAAATAGTGGCAGAACAGAGACGGAAAGTGCCTTGAAAACGAAAGATCTGTTAACGAATGCAAAAGCAAAACTGCTCGGCGTTGTTTTAAATGAAAAGAAACAAAAGCAAGGCGAATATTACTACTATTACGGAAGAAGGTAGAGTATTAGATTTTCTTTTGGATAAAAATACGCTCTATAACTTTAGTTAGATATATTTCCACTATAGTTAGAGTATAGTTAAGCTTTGTTGTTATAAAATATTAGGAAGTGTACAAAATGATCGATATTCATTCTCATATATTACCAGGCATCGATGATGGTGCAAAAAATATGCAAGAAACAATTGCCATGGCTAAACAAGCGGTTAGTGAGGGGATTACGCAAATAATCGCAACCCCTCACCACCGTAACAATCAGTTTGATAATGATAAAGACGGGATAGTTTCACTAGTAAAAGATGCCAACAACATTCTTCAACGTGAAGGTATCCCTTTGTCTATACATGCAGGACAAGAAGTCCGCATTTTTGGCGAAATGGTAGACGCAATAGAAACGGAATTACTTACTTTAAACAATAACGGTAAATACATGCTCGTTGAACTACCTTCTGACCAAGTGCCGAGATATACAGAAAAACTACTATATGATTTGCAAATGGAAGGGATTATTCCAATTATTCCGCACCCAGAACGCAACCGTGAAATTATTGAAAACCCTGACCTTTTGTATCGCCTCGTCAAAAATGGTGCAGTAACGCAAGTCACTGCCGCAAGTATCACTGGTCGTTTTGGAAAAAAGATTAAAAAGTTTGCTCTTCAATGTATAGACGCTAATCTAGCACATTTGGTTTCATCTGATGCTCATAATCTTGAAACGCGTGGCTTTCATATGAAAGAAGCGTATGAAGTAATAGAAAAAGAGTTTGGTAAAGAAGTAGTTTATATGATGAAAGAAAATGCTACATATACGCTTAATGGACAAACGTTAATCAAAGAAGTCCCAGAGCGAATAAAAAAGAAAAAAATATTAGGGATTTTTTAATCTAGGGGGGAGGAAACGCTATGTCATATCGCCAACGTCTTTCAGCACTTATCCTTGTTGATTCACTTATCGTACTTACTTCAATTTATTTGAGTAGATATATGTTTTATACAGACGTCAATTGGATTACCGAACCAATCGTCTTTAGTTCGATTGCACTCTTAATTAGCCATCATATTTTCGCTTATAAATATAGTTTGTATAAACGAGCGTGGGAATACGCGAGTATCGGGGAATTATTAAATATCTTTAAAGCAGTAACGTATTCGATTGTTATTACAGGAATCATCCAACAACTTATCTACAGTGACGTATATGTTCGTTTATTAGCTGTCACTTGGATGATGCACATCTTATTTATCGGTGGTTCAAGGTTTTCTTGGCGAGTATACCGTGACAATTTCATTGCTAAGGCTGGAAATAAAAAACGCACATTAATCGTTGGGGCAGGTTCAGCGGGGACAATGGTTGCCCGTCAACTTCTAAGTGCCGGAAATGGTGAGTCAAACTTATATCCAGTTGCTTTTGTTGATGATGATGCGAAAAAGCATAGGTTAGAAATTATGGGAATACCAGTAGTTGGTGGCGTTGAAAGCATCGAAGAAGCGGTAAAAGAGTATGACATCGACAATATCGTCATTGCCATTCCTTCTCTTTCTAGATCAGAAATAAATGACATCTTCAAAGCTTGTGCAAATACTGATGCACAAACACAAATCTTACCGATGATTGAAGATATTATGACTGGAAAAGTCTCCGTAAATCAAGTACGTGATGTGCAAGTAGAGGATTTACTAGGTCGAAAGCCAGTTGAACTTGATATTGCAAGTATTTCAGACTCGTTAACAGGAAAAACAATATTAGTAACAGGAGCTGGTGGTTCAATTGGATCGGAAATATGCCGCCAAGTTGCTAAGTTTAGTCCAGAAAAGTTAATTTTGCTAGGACATGGTGAAAACAGCATCTACTCAATAGAAATGGAACTGCTAGAAAGTTATAAAGGGCAGTTTGAAATCATTACAGAAATAGCAGATGTGCAAGATCGCGAGAAAATGTTTACTGTGTTAGAAAAACATAAACCGAATGTTGTCTACCATGCAGCGGCTCATAAACATGTTCCATTAATGGAACGCAACCCAGAAGAAGCAATTAAGAACAATGTCATTGGTACGAAAAATGTTGCGGAAGCTGCCGATAATGCCTCAGTCGAAACATTCGTAATGGTTTCAACAGATAAAGCAGTAAACCCAACAAGTGTCATGGGAGCTTCAAAGAGACTCGCCGAAATGATTGTGCAAAACATCGATAAAACAAGTACTACAAAGTTTGTCGCTGTACGTTTCGGAAATGTATTAGGTAGTCGTGGTAGTGTAATTCCATTCTTCAAAAAGCAAATTGAAAAAGGTGGACCAGTAACAGTTACACATCCAGATATGATTCGTTACTTTATGACAATTCCTGAAGCGTCAAGACTAGTGATTCAAGCAGGAACATTAGCTCGCGGTGGAGAAATTTTTGTCCTTGACATGGGTGAGCCAGTCAAAATAGTAGATCTAGCAAAAAACCTTATTAAACTATCAGGCTATTCCATTGATGAAATTGGTATACAGTTCAGTGGCATACGTCCGGGAGAAAAATTGTATGAAGAACTGTTAAACGATGAAGAAATTCATAATAAACAAGTCTTTCCGAAGATTTATATTGGGAAATCACAAGTCGAAGAAATGAGTTCAATAGAAAATATTATTAATAATTATTCAGGTATGAACAAAGTGCAATTAAAAGAAGAATTAATGGCTATTGCCCATCCTCAAAAGAAACAAGTAGTAGTAAACAGTTAAATGGGGGAAGTAGAGATGAAGAAAGTAAGGAAAGCAATTATCCCAGCAGCAGGACTTGGAACACGTTTTTTACCAGCAACAAAAGCTATGCCAAAAGAAATGCTGCCAATTGTTGATAAGCCGACTATTCAATACATTGTTGAAGAAGCTGTAGAATCAGGGATTGAAGACATCATTATCGTTACAGGTAAAGGGAAGCGCGCAATTGAAGATCATTTTGATAACGCGTTTGAGCTAGAGCAAAACTTAATAGAAAAGAAAAAGTTTGAATTGCTTGAAGAAGTAAATAAAGCAACGAACTTAGTAGATATTCACTACATTCGTCAAAAAGAACCTAAAGGATTAGGACATGCAGTATGGAGTGCACGCAAGTTTATCGGTAATGAGCCGTTTGCGGTATTACTTGGTGACGATATTGTCCAAGCAGAAAAACCATGTTTACGTCAATTAATGGACGAGTTTGAACAAACGTATTCATCTATTATCGGCGTGCAAACAGTACCGTCAGAAGAAACGCATCGTTACGGAATTATTGATCCACAATCAAATGTTGATCGATTATATCAAGTAAATCAATTTGTTGAAAAACCGAAACAAGGTACAGCACCTTCAAACTTAGCAATCATGGGACGTTACATTTTAACACCTGAGATTTTTATGTTTTTAGAAAAACAAGAAACTGGTGCTGGTGGGGAAATACAGTTAACGGATGCGATCCAACAACTAAATGAAATTCAACGAGTCTTTGCCTATGACTTTGAAGGAACGCGATATGATGTAGGTGAAAAATTTGGATTTATTAAGACACAAATTGAATTCGCATTACAGCGTGATGAGTTAAAAAGTGACTTGTTGGCTTATATGCAAGAAGCTGTTGAGCGTATGACAGTTAAGTAAATAGCTACTGAATAGCAAAAAAAGTTTTATTATGTTTTAGTTAATTAGTACGTATTTGGAAGTAAAACTATTTATAAACTTACAATAAAGTACTAATTTACTAAAAAACTCTCAGGGGGTGTACTAGGAATGTATTTAAAAATAAAGAGATTAATAGATATCATTCTTTCTTTAATAGGGCTTATTGTTTTATCACCTATTTTTTTAATGCTAATTGTTGCTATTAAACTTGATTCAAAAGGGCCAGTTCTATTTAAGCAAAAGCGTGTGGGAATTAACAAAACACATTTCAACATCTTGAAGTTTCGCACTATGAGAATAGATACGCCAAAGGACACTCCCACTCATTTATTGGAAAACCCAGATCAATATATTACTAAAATGGGTAAATTCTTACGGAGGACTTCTCTTGATGAGCTACCACAAATTTTGAATATCTTTATTGGACAGATGAGTATTATTGGTCCAAGGCCTGCCTTATGGAATCAGTATGATTTAATAGCAGAGAGGGACAAATATGGTGCTAATGATGTACCTCCTGGCCTTACAGGTTGGGCACAGATAAATGGTAGAGACGAACTTCCAATTGAGGTTAAGGCGAAGTTGGATGGGGATTATGTTAAGGAACTTGGCTTATGGATGGATGCTAAATGTTTTTTTCGAACCATCTTGAGTGTTGTTAAGAGTGACGGGGTTGTTGAAGGTGGGACTGGTACAAATAAAGAAATTGCTAGTAGCAAGGAGAGCATTTCTAAATGAACAAAATATTGATAACAGGAAAAAGCAGTTATATAGGAAACCGTTTTGAAGTTTGGCTAAATAAAGATACAACTAAATATAAAATTCAAAAAATTACTGTTCGTGATGAATCCTGGAAAAAGTATAATTTCAAAGGGTTTGATACAGTATTGCACCTTGCAGGGATCGCTCATGTGTCTCGTGACCCCAAAATGGAAGATTTATATTACAAAGTAAACAGAGACTTGACTATTGAAATAGCAAAAAAGGCTAAAGCTGAAGGTGTTCGGCAGTTTATTTTTATGAGTAGTATCATAGTCTACGGTGATGGATCTACAGAAAAACAAGTCATCCGTAAAGATACAACCCCTAAACCAAGTAATTTCTATGGTGACAGTAAATTACAGGCAGAGAAAGGGATTAATGAATTAGAAGATGATCACTTTAAAGTTGTAATCATTCGACCACCAATGATTTATGGTAAAGGATCAAAAGGCAACTATCCTAAACTAGCAAAAGTTGCAAAAATGGTCCCGGCTTTTCCGGATATTGATAATCAACGAAGCATGTTACATGTTGATAACTTATGTGAATTTATAAAACTTTTAATAGATAATAATGATAGTGGACTTTTCTTTCCACAAAATAGTGAGTATACAAAAACAAGTGAGATGGTACGATTAGTAGGAGAAGTCCATGGTAGGAAAGTAAGGCTAACAAAGGGATTAAACTTCCTAATTAACCCTTTTATAGGGCGCGTTGAAATTCTGAACAAGATGTTTGGAAATTTAGTTTTTGATATGGATATGAGTAATTATAAACAAGACTATAGAGTTAATTCCCTTGTGGATTCTATAAAAGAAACTGAAAGGTGAGGTTATCATGCAGAAGCATATATTAGTTATCTCACAATACTTTTATCCCGAGCAGTTTCGGATTAATGATATTTGTACAGAGTGGGTAAATAAAGGATACAAGGTTACGGTAATAACTGGTATTCCTAATTACCCCCAGGGGAAATTTTATGATGGATATGGATTCTTTAAAAAAAGAAAAGAAGTATATAACGGAGTTAATATTATTAGAATTCCGCTAATCCCAAGAGGTAATAACTCCATTATGTTAGCTCTTAACTATTTTTCCTTTGTAGTATCTGGATTACTGTGGAAGACTTTTTCAAAAATCAAAGCTGATTATGTGTTTATTTTTGAAGTATCCCCCATGACGCAAGCCTTACCGGGTGTCTGGTACTCCAAGAGGAGAAATATCCCTTGTTATATATATGTACAGGATTTATGGCCAGAAAACGTAGAAATCGTTACTGGTATTAAAAATGGATATGTCATTGGATCAATTGGTAAAATGGTAGATTATATATATAAAAATTGTAACCGAATATTCACTACTTCAGAAAGCTTCGTAGAGGCTATTGTTAATAGAGGGGTGAAGAAATCAAAGGTAGAGTACTGGCCACAATATGCAGAAAGTTTTTATCGTCCCTTAGAAGCAATGGAAATGGAATCGATACCAAATGACGATAGATTTAATATAATATTCACTGGCAATATTGGCAATGCCCAGGGATTAGATATCTTACCAAAGGTAGCAAATATATTAAAAGGCGAAGGATATGGAAATAAAGTTCGCTTTAATATTGTTGGCGATGGAAGATATAAAGAAACGCTATTAAATGTTATTAAAGAAATGGATTTAAATGCTATGTTCAATTTTATAGAACGGCAGCCTGCGGAAGCCATTCCCAATTTCATAAGTAGTAGTGATGCAGCATTTTTAAGTTTTACAGACAATGACTTATTTAATATGACAATCCCTGCAAAATTGCAATCCTATTTAGCTTGCGGAAAGCCAATCTTAGCATCAGCTGGAGGGGAAACTAAGAAGATAATAGCTTCATCTCGATCAGGATATTGTACCTATACTGGTGATGATGAAGAATTAGCAAAATCCATTATCAAGATGATGAACCTTGAAGAAGGTGAAAGAAAGGTAATGGGAGAGAATGCTCGTATTTATTATGAACAGAACTTTGATAAAGATAGATTGCTAGTGAAAATGGACCAAAACTTTCAATAAGAAGTTGGAGGATTAATATATATGTTTAGAGATAAAACTCTTTTAATAACAGGTGGGACAGGTTCCTTTGGGAATGCTGTAATGGCTAGATTCCTAGAAACAGACATCAAAGAAATTCGAATTTTTTCCCGTGATGAGAAAAAACAAGATGATATGCGTAAAAAATTTAAGAATGATAAGCTTAAGTTTTACTTAGGTGATGTTCGGGATTTAGCTAGCATTAAAAATGCTATGCATGGTGTTGATTATGTATTTCATGCTGCTGCTCTTAAGCAAGTTCCGTCTTGTGAATTTTTCCCTTTAGAAGCTGTAAAAACAAATGTAATTGGTACTGAGAATGTACTTGTTGCTTCAATTGAAAGTGGAGTCGAAAAGGTAATTTGTTTATCTACTGATAAGGCTGCTTATCCTATTAATGCAATGGGTATTTCTAAAGCAATGATGGAAAAGGTGTTTGTTGCTAAAGCAAAGGCTGTAGACCCAGAAAGAACTTTAATTTGTGGTACAAGATATGGGAATGTAATGGCTTCAAGAGGATCAGTAATTCCATTATTTATTGAACAAATTAAAAGTGGACAACCTTTAACTGTAACAGACCCAAATATGACTAGATTCCTAATGAGTCTTGAGGAAGCGGTAGAACTTGTAGTTTTCGCATATGAAAATGCAGTAGCTGGGGATATCATGGTTCAAAAATCTCCAGCTTCTACTGTTGGAGATCTAGCTCAAGCTCTTAAAGAGTTATTCAATGTTGATAATGAAATTAAAGTAATAGGGACACGCCATGGTGAAAAGCTTTATGAAACGTTACTAACTAAGGAAGAGCATGTTGTATCTGAAGACTTAGGTGGCTTCTATAGAGTACCAGCAGATAAGAGAGACTTAAACTATGATAAGTATTTCGTAGAAGGTGACCAAAAGTTATCTTCTGAAGAGGAGTACAATTCTCATAACACGGAGCGATTAAGTATTGAAGCGATAAAAGATAAATTATTAATGCTTGACTACGTTAGAAAAGAATTAAAAGGTTGGAATCAGTAATGAATATTCTAGTAACCGGTGCAAAAGGATTTATCGGTAAAAACCTAATAGCAGAGCTAAGAAATAAAGGTTATTCAGATATTTTTGAATTTAGTAGAGAAACAGATTCTTCTTTACTAGATGAATATTGTCAAAAAGCAGATTTTGTATTTCATCTTGCTGGTGTCAATCGTCCAAAAGAGCAAACTGAATTTATGGAAGGGAACTTTGGTTTTACATCAAAGTTACTCGAAACTTTAAAAAGAAATCAGAATAGATGCCCGGTTATGATTTCATCTTCTACACAAGCTGCATTAGATAATCCATATGGGAAGAGTAAAAAAGCAGGGGAAGAATTACTGTTTAATTATAGTAAGGAAACGGAAGCCAAGGTACTCGTATATCGTTTACCAAATGTTTTTGGGAAATGGTGTAAACCTAACTATAATAGTGCAGTAGCGACTTTTTGCCATAATATTGCCCGAGATATACCAATCACTGTCAACGACCGTTCTGCCGAAATGAACTTAGTTTACATTGATGATGTAGTTGAAGAACTTATAAATGGACTTAATGGAAAAGAAAACATTGTTGGAGATTTATGTGAAATTCCTACTGTTCATTCAATTACGCTTGGAGAAATCGTTGATTTAATTTACTCTTTCAAAAATAGTCGTGAGGAACGATCGATTCCAGATATGTCTAATGCATTTAATAAAAAGTTGTATAGTACCTATCTTAGCTATTTGCCAGAAGATCAGTTTAGTTACGACTTGAAAATGAATGTTGATAATAGAGGGTCTTTCACAGAATTCATTAAAACACCTGATAGAGGTCAAGTTTCTGTAAATGTTTCTAAACCAGGAATTACAAAGGGCAATCACTGGCATCACACTAAGAACGAGAAATTCCTAGTAGTGAGTGGGAAAGGTGTTATTCGTTTTAGGAAAATTGATTCAGATGAAGTGATAAAGTATTACGTAAGTGGAGAAAAGCTAGAAGTGTTAGATATTCCAACTGGCTATACGCATAATATTGAGAACCTAGGTGATACAGATATGGTTACTGTTATGTGGGCGAATGAGTACTTTGACCCTGAGAGACCAGACACATTCTTTTTGGAGGTTTAAATAAATGGAAAAATTAAAAGTTATGACAGTTGTAGGTACTAGACCGGAGATTATTAGACTGTCAGCTGTTATCAATAAATTAGAAGAGTCAAAGTCAATAGAGCATATTCTTGTCCATACAGGTCAAAACTATGATTATGAATTAAATGAAGTGTTCTTTAATGATTTTAACTTAAGAAAACCAGATTATTTTCTAAATGCAGCTACTGGAACTGCAGTTGAAACAGTAGGAAATATTTTAGTGAAAATAGATCCAATTATGGCAGAGGTAAAACCAGATGCAGTTTTAGTATTAGGAGATACGAATAGTTGTCTTTGTGCAATAGCAGCGAAAAGAAGACAAATTCCAATATTCCATATGGAAGCGGGAAATAGGTGCTTTGACCAAAGAGTTCCAGAAGAAACAAATAGAAAGATTGTAGATCACACTGCTGATATTAATTTAACGTATAGTGATATCGCAAGAGAATATCTCCTAAGAGAAGGTATCCCAGCAGACCGAATTATTAAAACAGGAAGTCCTATGTTCGAAGTACTTAATTCAAAAAAGGAAAATATTCAAAAATCAGATGTTCTAGATAGATTAAACCTTGAAGAAGGAAAATACTTTGTCGTATCAGCTCATAGAGAAGAAAATATTAGTTCTGAAACAAACTTTTTAGATTTAGTTGAGAGCTTAAACACTATTGCAGAAAAATACAATATGCCGGTAATAATAAGTACACACCCGAGAACTAGAAATATGATTACTGAAAAGGGTATAGTGTTTAATTCATTAGTAAAAACAATGAAACCTTTAGGTTTTAATGATTATGTAAAACTCCAACTTAAAGCCAAAGCCGTACTTAGTGACAGTGGAACGATCAGTGAAGAATCATCAATTCTAGGATTTAGAGCACTTAATATCAGACAAGCACATGAAAGACCAGAAGCGATGGAAGAGGCATCAGTGATGATGGTAGGATTGAAAAAAGAAAGAATATTACAAGGACTAGAAATACTGGAAACACAAGATAAAGAAACGTTAAGACTTGTTGGGGATTATAGTATGACTAATGTATCTGATAAGGTGCTTAGAATAATCTTATCATATACTGATTATGTGAATAGAGTTGTTTGGTATAAATAGGGTGTATATTAAATGTAAAATAGATATCCTTTTATAGTATTTCAACTAAAATAAGAACTCGGGCTAGGGCTAGTGATTTACTTAGGAGTGTAAAAAATGGCAGATTTAACAACAATAATTTTAACATATAACGAGGAATTGAACATTGAAAAATGTATACAGTCTGTTAAAAGTATATCAAAACGTATCGTTGTAATTGATAGTTATAGTAATGATAAGACAGTTGAAATTGCTAGAAACATGGGAGCTGAAGTTTTCCAAAATAAATTTGTTAATCATGCAAAGCAATTCAAGTATGGTTTAGATATTGCTAATATAACAACTCAATGGGTATTCAGAATTGATGCTGATGAAAGATTAACAATGGCATCAACTAATGAAATTGAAGAAATTTGTACGGAAAACAAGGAAACGGATATTAATGGTATCATAGTCAGGTTTGAAGTGAATTTCTTGGGAAAAAAACTGAAGCATGGCGGAATTTATCCATTTAAAAAACTACTTGTATTTAAATATGGTTATGGCGATATTGAAGATAGGAATATGGATGAACATATTTTTTTAACAGAGGGAAAATCAGTAGAATTAAAGAGTGATTCTTTACATTATGATTATAAGGATCTTACTTTTTGGATTGAAAAACATAATAAATATTCTTCTAGAGAAGTTCAGGACTATTTAGAAAATTTATCAAAAACTGACAACCGAACTAAATTGAATAAAAGTGCAAAGATTAAAAGAATCATTAAGTTTAAAGTTTATTATAAGTTACCGATGGGTGTAAGAGCGTTAGCATACTTTATGTATAGATATTTTATAAAATTGGGATTCTTAGATGGCAAAGAGGGGTTAATATTTGCGGTATTACAAGCCTTTTGGTATAGGTTCTTAGTTGATGCAAAGATTTATGAATATAAGAAGAATACAAGGAAATAATGATAGTTAAGACAGAGGAGATTAATAATGTTAAAGGTATTAACATTTAATGGTGTTTATATCCCTGGGTATAAAGCTGGTGGTCCAATAAGGAGTTTGGCAAATCTAGTATCCCATTTAAATGATGATGTTAAGTTTTATATATTAACAAGAGATAGGGATGCAGGGGATTTAGAGCCTTATAAAAATGTTGAGTTCAATAAATGGGTGAAATTAACTCATGAGCTAGTTTTCTATCAAAAAGAAAAGGAAATGTCAATTTTTACATTGCGTAAAATAATTAACAGTAATAATTATGATGGAGTTTTGCTTAATGGAATTCTTTCAGAATACACTATTAGATATTTATTGTTAAGAAGGTTAAAACTTATCAAGTCAATCCCCACTGTAATAATGCCTCGAGGGGATTTAGCAATGGGAGCTCTATCTTTGAAAGCCTCAAAAAAGTCTCTTTTCTTAACAATAGCAAAGCAATTTGGTCTTTATGATGGGTTAACCTGGTTAGGAACATCAGAATCAGAAAAAATCGATGCCTTAAGAGCATTTGGAAATGTAGATATAGTAACTATCCCAAATTTACCAAATAATAATGTAGAACACTTAGATAACTCCCAAAATGAGAAAGTAAAGGGAAAATTAGAAGTTGTATATATATCACGAATAACTAAAGTAAAGAATTTACTCCTTGCACTAGAAGCTCTTAATAACGTAAAAGGCGTAGTTAATTTTAATATTTATGGTCCTATATCTGACAACGAGTATTGGGACACTTGTAAGAAGTTTATTGCTAAGATGAAAAGCAATATTATAGTGAAATATCATGGTAGTTTACCTCATGACAAAGTTGATCTTGTCTTTAGGAAAAGTGAAGTATTGCTATTACCAACATTAGGTGAGAATTATGGTCACGTAATAGTAGAGGCGTTAAGTAGTGCAACACCTGTAATTATCAGTGATCAAACTCCATGGCGGGATTTGAAAAATAAAAATGCAGGTTGGGACATCCCTTTGAAAAATAAAGATGATTATACTACTGCTTTACAAACCTTGGTTGATATGGACGAAAAAGAATACCGGAATTTTAGAAATGCTACAAAAGAATATATTACTGAAGTGCAAAAAGTTTCAGAAATAAAAGAAGCTTACATCCAGTTATTTAAAAGAATATATACAAAAGATAGGCTAAGTTAGCCGTACTGCTAGCATGCAAATTTTTGAGTTTAGGGAGGATATATTGTTGAGTTTATTTAACAAAATAGTAAATAAAGAAGAAAAAATTTCAGTGATTGGTCTTGGTTATGTTGGCATGCCATTAGCAGTTGCATTAGCAAAGAAAGTGGATGTTATTGGGTTCGACTTAAATGAAGAAAAGGTTCAATTATATAAATCTGGTATAGATCCTACTAATGAAGTAGGTAATGAGATTATTAAAAAAACGACTGTGAATTTTACAGCAGCTGAATCTGACATAAGGCAAGCAAAATTTCATATAGTTGCAGTTCCAACCCCGATAAATACAGATAAGACACCAAACCTTGGTCCAGTTGAAGGTGCAAGTGTAATTATTGGTCGTAATCTTTCTAAGGGGTCTATTGTAGTTTATGAGTCTACAGTTTATCCTGGGGTTACAGAAGATATATGTATCCCAATACTTGAAAACGAATCTGGGCTTAAATGCGGTATTGATTTTAAAGTAGGATATTCTCCAGAGCGTATAAATCCAGGAGATAAAGTAAATACACTAGAAAAAATAATTAAAATTGTTTCGGGAATGGACAGTGAGTGCTTAGAGGAAATCGCGAATGTCTATGAATTGATAATTGAAGCAGGTGTCCATAAAGCCAGTTCAATTAAAGTGGCTGAAGCTGCTAAAGTTGTAGAAAATAGTCAACGTGATATAAATATTGCATTTATGAATGAACTCGCGATGGTATTTGACAGAATGGGTATTGATACAAAAGATGTTATTGAAGCTATGAATACTAAATGGAATGCACTAAAATTCTATCCCGGTCTTGTTGGTGGACACTGTATCGGTGTAGATCCTTATTACTTCGTTTACGAGGCTGAAAGATTAGGTTATCATAGTCAAATTGTATTATCTGGAAGAAAGATTAACGATGGAATGGGTGAGTTTGTTTCCGACACAATTATAAAAAAATTGATCCTTGCTAATAAAGTTGTGAAACAAGCAAAGGTTGTTATTCTTGGAGTTACATTTAAAGAAAACTGTCCAGATATAAGAAATTCTAAAGTTATAGACATTATAACATCACTTAATGAGTATGGAATAAAACCACTCATTGTTGACCCACAAGCAGATGAGAATGAAGCACAAAAAGAATATGGAATTGAATTAGTAGGTCTTGATCAGGTGAAAGATGCTGATTGTATTGTGCTAACGGTAGCTCATAATGAATTTAAAAATATGAGCTGGGAACAAATTGATGGTTTATTTGGTAGTATTGACTATAGTGAGAGAGTTATTATCGATGTCAAAAGTCTTCTTGATAAACAAATAGTTGAGAATAAAGGATATAGTTATTGGAGATTGTAGAGTTCTACTTAACCAACTAATAGGCACATATGTATAAGATCTATTTTACCTTCGTACAACTGGTTTTGCTTAATGTTATAATTAAAACATTTGTAATGAAAAATGCTTTTTTAGAATTATACTTCAATCATAAAAATAGAGGTGCATACCTTATGCAACAGAATAAAACTCGAGTTCTTTTTTTAGTCAATATTCCTGCCCCATATAGAGTTGACTTTTTTAATGAATTAGGGAAGTTATGTGATTTAACTGTCTTGTTTGAAAGTGGGGAATCAATTGAGAGGGAACAGTCTTGGCTTAGTAATAATTTTATTAATTTTAAAGCTATATTTTTAAAAGGAATCAAAATCAAAAACTCAACACTTTCTTTTGATGTAATAAAATATTTAAAAAAGAACTTGTTTGATATTATTGTGATAGGTGGTTATAGTACACCAACTGGAATGTTGGCTATTGAAGTATTAAAGTTAAAGAAAATACCTTTCATTCTCAATTCTGATGGTGGTATTTTAAGTAATGAAAGTAATATTAAGTTTATGATAAAAAAACATTTCATCAGTTCAGCAAGTTATTGGCTAAGTACTGGCAAGAAAACTAATGAATATTTAGTGAATTATGGAGCGGATGAAGGTAATATATATATTTATCCATTTACATCTTTGTCAGAAAAAGATTTATTAAAAAGTACATTGGATAAATTAACCAAAAAGAAATACAAGGAGAATTTATCAATTGATTACGACAAGTGTATTTTATCTGTTGGTCAGGTAATTCACCGAAAAGGGTTTGATGTATTATTAAATTCTATTTCGAGAATTCCAAAAGAAATAGGGGTTTACATTATTGGTGGGATCCCACCAGAAGAATATTTAAAAATAGTTCATGAATTAAGTCTTTCAAATGTACATTTTCTAAGTTTCAAGTCCAAAAATGAGCTTAAAAAATACTATATGGCTAGTGATCTCTTTGTCTTACCTACTCGAGAAGACATATGGGGATTAGTAATAAATGAAGCAATGGCCCATGGCCTACCTGTTATTACTACTGATAAATGTAATGCAGGGCTAGAGTTAGTCAAAGATTTCGACAATGGGTATCTAGTACAAGTAGATAATAGTGATACTCTTGCAAATAAAATTGAGAAGATATTGTATGATGATATTGTCTCAGAAAGAATGGCGATCAGGAGTTTGAAAAAAATACGAAGATTTACAATTGAAAATATGGCTATAGAAACTAATAAAATTTTCGAGACTATACTAAAAAAAAGGGATAACAATGGAAAGTATAAGTAAGACATATAAAAGAAGAGGTTCAAATATATCAATCCCTAAAGAGACAATAGAATGGATTGTCTTAACTATATTACTAATATTCAGTTTTATTAACAGTATTACATTGTTATTATTTCTATTATCTCTTTTGCTATTTTTAAGGCAAAAAGAAATAGGTGCATTGAAAATAATAAATATTATCACACTACGCACTATCATTAACCCAGGTATTGCTGTTAATATTGGTGAATGGCAAAACTTAAAATGGTTGATTATGTTTTTATGTGCATTTTATTTATTGAAATCATATTCAAAAACACAAGAAATTTACAGAAAGAAAATAAAAGGTATTGTAAGACTTGTATTATTGTTTACTGTATATAATGTAATAGCCTCATTTTGGTTTAGCACATTACCCACAGTAGCGATTTTTAAACTGCTAAGTTATGTAGTTATTTTTATGAGTGTCCTTATCGGAATCGGTTATACACATAATAAGATAGACTGGCTTAAATGGATGCTTAAAATTTTTGTGTTATTTATGTCAATTTCCATTCCAATGATCAGTATGTCACTGGGCTACCTTAGAACTGGCTCATCTTTTCAAGGGCTTAGTAACCATCCAAATATGTTTGGGTTATTAGCTGCATTATTTGTTGGAATATTACTTACTTGTGTTCAAACGAAGAGAATTAATAATTATTTTTTGGTTATTCTACTTAGTTCAATAACAATCTATATGGTTGTACTTAGTAAATCTAGAACAGCTTTTATCACATGTGTTGTATTATTTTTGATGTATACATTCTTTATAAATATTAACAGGTACATCAAGGTTATGATTATTAATATGGTAACTATTACAATGATTGTAATTTTGGTAAGTGATAATTTTATACTAAGTTCCATTTTGGATATTTTATATAAAGGAAATACAGATATATTTTCTTCAAGACAAGAGCAAATTGGTGGATTAGTAGCTAACTTCCTTCGCAATCCATTGTTTGGGAATGGCTTTGCTGTTCCAGTAACCCCTTTTAGAACTTATAGTTTTAGTAGTGACTATATTGTTGAACCAGGAAATTTGATAATTGCAGTTCTTTCTTATAGTGGTATTACTGGCTTCATTCTTTTTTCATCATATATATATAAGATGTTTTGGACAAATATTAGGGAGTTTAAATTCGTAGGTTTCTTACCAGTTTCCGTGCTTATTATAAATATGGGTGAAATGGTATTTTTCAGCAGTAATAATATTGGAGTATGGATTTATATGTTTTGGGCAATATATGTGTTTGATACGCGTTAAAAATTATATTAAGCATGAGAAAACTTTTAATATTAGTGCTACTACTTAAAAGTTTTCTTGAGAAATAAAATTAAACAATTAAAAAGAGTAAAGTGGATAGACTAAATTATCGATGGATACACACTCTGATCCAAACTTGTAATTTTTTTAATTAATATATAGGTTATTGGGAGGGTTTTATGAAAACCTTAAATATAATAATTTCACCACAAGATTATGAAAGAGCAAATCATCAAAAGCTATGGAAAGAGCTCTCAAAAAATTTATACGGAGAAACTTTAATTTTAGATTTACCCGCTGATTACCTTGTTACTCACTTGAAGAAAAAAAAGTATAGATTTGAAGAAGCTATGCAGGGGAAAAGAAACATTGGGGAAAACTTATCTATAATTAGACCAATGTTTTTGTTGAGACCTGAGATTACGCCTAAATCATTAGATTCTATAATTATAATTTTTTTGATAATGCAATTAAAAAAATATTACCCTGATATCGCTGATTATAAATTAAATATATTAACCTACTCTAGGTTATGGATAGATAAATTAAGCAAGAGTAACTTAAAAATAAACTTTTTTTATTATATACTTGATGAATTTAGATATTTCCCCAATAAATCAGAAGAAAATGTTAAGGCAATTAATTTAGATGAAAAGGCTTGTGTGAAAAGTAAATTTATTTTCACTATGAGTGACGAAATAACTAAAAAGAGAAATAAGTACAGAGAAAAAATGATTACTATTGGTAATGGTGCAAAATGGATTGACACAACTAACAACAAAATAAAATTAAATAAATCAGTAGCATTTATAGGTAATTTTAGAAATTGGATTGATGTTAAATTGCTCCAGAATTTAATTCAGAGCAGACCAGATGTTACATTTGGTTTTGCTGGTCCTGTGGAAAACGATATGCAAGGATTTTTTAAAGATCTTTTAAATAATAATTCTAATACAATTTATCTTGGTATCACAAACAAAGAAAAAGTAGTTGACTACTATAAAATGTTTAATGCAGTGATTGTTCCTTATCAACAAAATGATTTTATGAAAGCAACAAGACCAATCAAAATAGTAGAATCTATATTTGCAGGAACCCCAGTTATAACGATTCCTATGGATGGATATCAAAAAAACTCATTTATTAGATTTGCTAAAAATGTACAAGAGTTTTCGGACGAAATTAATAATTTAATAAATAATCCTATTGATAAAGAATCTGAGGAATATAAAAATTTCTTAATTGAAAATTCATGGAACCATAAAGCAAAGGTAATTGCAGATAAAATTAAAAAGTATAGTTAATCAAACTTTATTTACTTATTTTTATCACAACCTAGGATATCGTTACTACTGACGTGATAACTTTAGATTAAAAGAAGAGTCTCTATAAATGCGGGGGAAGATATAAATATATGAAGATTTTATTATTAGGTGATTACAGCGGCTTTCATAAAAACTTAAAAGATGGACTGATGGAATTAGGATACAAGGTTGATTTAGCTACTTCAGGTGATGGTTATAAGAAGACATCCAAATCAGACTTAATCTATCCAACATCAAGAAAGGGCTTGATGCAGAAAATCGATATGCTAACCTTTCCATTTGGTGGAATAAAACACTATTACAATTATGATAGTGTACAATTAATTGGTCCTGTGCCTTTTGGTAGTCTGAAGTTTAATTATAATTACAGATTGATCGAAAGTATAAAAAAAAGGTCTGGTAAGTTATTCCTATCTTCTTGTGGAAGCAATTATTTTGTTTATAAAATTAGAAAAGAGCTAAGATATAATTATTTAGACCCTACAATAAAATATGATTTAAATGGAAATAATCCATTTACTAAAAAGAAATATATTAATAATAATATTGAAATTGCAAACCTTGTTGATGGAATAATCCCAACACTTTTCACTTACGCTGAAGCTTTCAGGTCACATCCAAAATTATTAAATACAATTCAATTTCCAGTGAATATTAATAAAATTCAGTTTACTCCTCAAAACATTAAGAATAATAAATTGAAAATTTTTCATGGAATAACCCGTGAAGGATTCAAAGGGTCTAAATATATCATAGAAGCAATGAATAGGCTTAAAGAAAAATATCCTAATGATGTAGAAATATTAATAGATGGTAAAATGCCTCTTGATAAGTACCTAAGTGTTCTTAATGAGACTAATGTTGTTATTGACCAAGCCTTATCATATGAATATGGAATGAATGCAGTATTTTCAATGGCTATGGGGAAAGTAGTGCTTAGTGGGAATGAACAAGAAAACCAAGAAGAATTTAAGAGAAGTGACATTCCAGTTATTAATATACTTCCTTCTTCTGATGATATTTATAACAAGTTAGAAAAACTAGTACTAAATAAAAAAGGTATAGTAGAAATAGGCGAAAAGTCAAGGTTGTTTGTTGAAGAATTTCACAACCATATTGAAGTGGCTCAAAAATACATTGATACCTGGAATTCAGTAGAGGTGAAAAACAAAAATGGATAAATTTTTATTAAATTTAACTACCAATGGAGACAAAAATTTAGGGTTTCTTTCATTTTTCGAGACAGGAAGGGAGATTTCTTTCGAAATTAAACGAATATACTACACATACGATGTACCCATTGGCACAAAAAGAGGAATGCATGCCCATAAGAAACTGAAGCAGATACTTTGGTGTCCATATGGACAAATTGAAGTTATCCTAAATGATGGCGTGGTAGAAAATAGATATATTTTAGATTCACCCGATAAAGCATTGCTTGTATCGGAAGGCTACTGGCATGATATGTACTGGAGGAAAGAAGGTTCAGTATTATGTGTTGCTGCTTCAGATTATTATAATGAAGAAGATTACATTAGAGACTATGATGAGTTTATAGAATTGGTAAAGAGAGGTTTCTGGAATGAGGAAAAGAAATATCGAATTTAATGTACTAGATAGGCAATACAAAATGTATGAAAAAGAATACAATGATGCAGCAATTCGTGTTCTAAATTCTGCATGGTACACACTCGGTAATGAAGTAGAAAAATTTGAAGATAAATATGCAGAATTTTGTGGAAGTAAATACTGTGTGGGACTTAATTCAGGTCTGGATGCGTTAATACTTGCTTTTAGAGCTTTGGGCATTGGTGAAGGAGACGAGGTTATTGTACAAGCCAATACTTATATTGCTTCAGTGATTGGTATTACAGAAAATGGTGCTACACCAGTATTTGTGGAACCGGATAAGTATTATAATATTGATGTTGACAAAATAGAAGATGCTATTACGAGTAAGACAAAAGCAATACTTCCCGTTCACCTTTATGGACAAGCTTGTAATATGAGAAAAATAAAGGAGTTAGCTGAAAAATATAATTTATACTTGGTAGAGGACTGTGCTCAATCTCATGGAGCAAGATTTGAGGGTCAAATTACTGGTACATTTGGAGATATTGGTTGTTTTAGTTTTTATCCTACTAAGAATTTGGGGGCTTTCGGGGATTCAGGAGCAATTATTACTGATGATCCTACTTTAGCTGAAAAAATTAGGATGATGCGTAACTACGGTAGTAAAGTAAAATACCGTAACGAAATTGAAGGTGTTAATTCCAGATTAGATGAGATACAGGCAGCTCTTTTAAGTGTCAAACTAAAATATTTTAATGAGCTTACAGAAGACAGAATAAGAATTGCAAGAAGATATCATACCAGTATAAACAATAATAAAGTATTACTTCCTGAAAAACTTGAAAATGCAGAACATGTATACCACTTGTTTGTAATTCAATGTTCAATGAGAGATAGATTACAAGAATATTTATTTGATAATGGTATCAAAACTCAGATTCATTATCCAATTCCACCACATATGGCTGAATGTTACAGTAAGTTGGGATACAATGAAGGAGATCTTCCTACCACAGAAAAATACTCAAATGAACTCTTAAGTCTGCCGCTATATAATGGAATGAAGAATGAAGAAATAGATTATGTCGTAGATATATTAAATAAATTTTAAGGTCTTTTTATGAAGAGCCTAAAAAAGAAGAGTGTAAAATATGTCTAAAAGTAGAGCGAAATTGTTTATAGAAAACTTTATGGCCTATGGAGCTATAAATGCATTAAATAAAGTAGTACCATTATTAATGTTACCTATTATTACGCGGCTTTTAACAGATACTGCTGAATTTGGAAAGTTTGATATGTATATCACAATTATGAGTCTTGGTTCAAGTCTTGCTGTACTTGGTATGAATGATGCCATGTTTAGAGAATATTTTGAAAAAGATGATAAAGATTATAGACAACGAGTTACTTCCTTATCGTTGATTATAGTATTAATATCATCTCTTATTTTGTCAATCATATTAATTTTCTTTAATCACTCTCTTTCACAGTTTTTTTTAGGAGATATACAGAGTGGCTCTATAGTTGTTATGGCTTCAATAGGGTTACTTATTGCAGCTATTAGTAAGATTATATCAACTCCTACAAGAATACAGAATAAAAGAACCGTTTATGTTGTATCTGGTCTATTGTACTCGATTACTTATTATATTTTAGCAATTACATTAGTTTACTTTGGATTTGGATATAAAGGTATGATTTATGGAAACTTGGTTTCGGCTTCAATTATACTCATTTTCTTTATAACACTTAATAGAAAATTCTTTAATTTGAAGGTTTTCGATAAAAAGATTATAAAGGAATTGTTTAAAATAGGACTTCCGTTAATGCCTACTTTTATTATTTATTGGGTATTTAATTCCATGGACAAGATAATGATTGCTAATATGCTTAATTTAGCACAAGTGGGTATATATTCAGTGGGGGCTAAGGTAGCTTCAATAAGTCTTTTCATATATACAGCATTTTCTGGAGGGTGGCAATACTTTGCATATTCGACAATGAAAGATAAGGATCAAGTGGGATTAACATCTAAGATATTAGAATATTTAGGAATAATATCATTTTTTGCATTTTTCATTGCGATTTTTTTTGATGACTTTATATTCAGGATAATTTTCACAGGCGATTACGTTCTTGGTTCTTCTGTTTTCCCATATTTGTTCTTGTCACCTCTACTTTTGATGTTGTTTCAAACTGCAGGAAACCAATTTCTTATTGCCAAAAAGAGTTACTTAATTACAGTAAGTTTAATTATTGGAGTATTAACCAATGTTACATTAAATTATATTTTCATTAATACCTACGGAATTAAGGGGGCATCTTTAGCTACCTTAATTGGATATTCCATATCCGCTATAATTATGATAATTATGGTAAAAAGAGTAAAATTAATAGAAATTAGTACAAGGTTTATTTTAGTCAGTATGGCCACAGCTGCTACAGTTATTATAATTTTTTTATTTGATAATATTAACAGTAATATTTTCTCGTTCTTAGGAATAGTCTTAATTTTTATTTTATACACCAGAGATATAAAAACTATAATAACTTCATTAATTAGGAGAAATGACAACTAATAGAGAGGTTGTGACTTTATATGAAAATAAGAAAATTGGAGCTAAAAGATAAATTTGGTATGCTTGAATGGATGATTGATCCAGAAATAAATAGCTACTTTCGATTTGATCCAAATAAAATTAGTGAGGAACAAATCATTGACTTTATAACTAATGCAGATGTGAATGAAAAAGATAAGCATTTTGCAATCGTAGATCAAAACGATGAGTATCTTGGAACAATTAGCCTGAAAAATATTAATTATCAAGATGCTAATGCAGAGTATGCGATTAGTTTGAGGAAAAAAGCTATGGGTAATAATATTGCCAAGAGAGCGACTGACAAAATAATAGATATAGCATTCAAGGAATTAGAACTTCATAAAGTGTATTTAAATGTTATATCTAGCAATACAAGAGCTATCCGTTTTTATGAAAAGTATGGTTTTAAATATGAAGGAGAATTTGCAGAACATGTTATTATTCGAGGGAAATACGAGAATTTAAAATGGTATAGTATAATAAAAAGTTGCCAGAATAATTAATACCTTGCATGATAATGTAATCGAATAAAATGATTGTAATAACAGAAAATTGGAGTTTGGGAGGATTTATTTATGAAAGGAATTATTTTGGCTGGAGGTAAAGGAACAAGACTTTTCCCAATAACTAAAGGAATAAGTAAGCAATTATTGCCTATTTATGATAAACCTATGATTTATTATCCTTTGAGTGTTCTTATGTTATCTAAAATTAGAGAAGTATTAATAATATCTAACCCGGAGTATATTGACTTCTATAAGAATCTGCTAGGCGATGGTTCTTCTCTAGGCATGAAAATTACTTATCAAGTGCAAGAAAGACCAAGAGGTTTAGCAGATGCTTTTATAGTTGGAGAAGAGTTTATTGGAAATGACAGTGTTTGTTTAATTCTAGGTGATAATATTTTTTATGGGCAAGGCTTTGTTCCAAGATTGGACGCTGCAGGTTCTGTAAAAGATGGGGCTGTAATATTCGGATATTATGTAAAAGACCCTAGTGAATTTGGAGTTGTTGAGTTTGATTCAGAAGGTAATGTTTTATCATTAGAAGAAAAGCCTAATCAACCAAAATCAAATTATGCAATCCCAGGTTTATACTTCTATGACAACAGTGTAATCAATAGAGCAAAGAGCTTAAAAGCTTCAGCTCGAGGTGAAATAGAAATTACTGACTTAAATAAAGGATATCTAAATGAGCAAAGGCTTAAGGTAGAATTATTGGGACGAGGTTTTGCGTGGCTTGATACTGGAACTTATGATGGATTAGCAAATGCTTCTGACTTTGTGAGGACTATGCAGAAAAGAACAGGGCTATATATAGCTTGTTTAGAAGAAATTGCATATAAAAACCAATGGATAAGTAAAGAAGCGCTTTGTAAACTAGGACAAGTCTATAAAAAAACTGAATATGGAAAATATATATTAAGCATAGCAAAATCTTAGCTTGTATTACTATGGAAATTCAATTTATTGAAACTTAAGCATGTGTTAATTACGTTCTGTTAACATTTATTATAATAGTAGTATTTTGTATTGGGAAAGTCAGCTGATTAAAAAAGAGAGGATTATGACAATGAAAAATATCTTAGTTACCGGTGGTGCAGGTTTTATAGGTAGCAATTTTGTCAAAATGATGTTACACAAGCACCCGGACTTTAAAATAATAAATATAGACAAACTTACTTATGCTGGAAATCTTGAAAATTTAGAGAGTGTTTTAGATAATCCAAACCACACTTTTTTAAAGGTAGATATTAGAAACAGAAAGCAAATAGAAGAAATATTTCAGTCACACGAAATTGATACTGTTATAAACTTTGCAGCAGAGTCCCATGTTGATAGAAGTATTGAAGAACCAGAGATATTTTTAAGTACTAACGTAATTGGGACTCAGGTACTTCTTGATGTTGCAAAGAAAAACTGGAAATTAAACCCCAGTGACAAATACTGCAGAAGATTTAAACCTGGTGTTAAATTTTTACAAGTCTCTACTGATGAAGTTTATGGTAGCTTAGGTGAAACAGGGAAGTTTGTAGAGACTACGCCTTTAATGCCAAATAGCCCGTACTCAGCCTCTAAAGCCAGTGCAGATTTACTTGTAAGAGCATACCACGAAACATATAATATGCCAGTTAACATTACTCGCTGTAGTAACAATTATGGTCCATATCAATTCTTGGAGAAACTTATTCCTCTTATGATTGTTAACTGCATTAGAGAAAGAGAATTACCTGTGTATGGAGATGGAATGCAAGTAAGAGACTGGCTACATGTTTCCGATCACTGTTCTGCTATCGATACTGTCCTACATAAAGGTAGTGAGGGAGAAATCTATAATATAGGTGGAAACAATGAAAAAACAAATATAGAAATAGTTAGTGTGATATTAAAAAAGCTAAGAAAATCTAATTCACTTATTAAATATATTAAAGATCGTCCAGGACATGACAGAAGATACGCCATCGACAATAGCAAAATAACATCACAATTAGGCTGGAAACCATTATATACGATAGAAGAGGGTATAGAAGAGACTATAGATTGGTATGTAAATAATAGTGAGTGGATTAATAGTATAATCTCAAAGGAATACACTAAATATTATGAAAAAATGTATATTAGTAAAAGTGAAGCATCTATAGTCAGGAAAGAGGGCTAATCATTCATATCTTAAATGTTAGTTTAAAGAATTTATTTTACGAATATAGGTAATATTTGCTAAAAAGATGAATGTTATAGATTTCCGACTAGAATTTAATTTTAATAGCTGAGAAAATGAAGTAATAAAGAAGATGCTACATTATATACAACAAAACTAATCAAAATTAAGTTCCTTTTTGTTTCAATCCAGTTCCTCTTCAAGTAATTCAGATAATCACTAAACCCTTTTCCCGTAGAACGTGCCTGGACTATATTGAATAACCTGACATTAGGGTCTATCATAGTGTAGGCGTAAGGTGATACATTTATTTATAATAGAGATATAAGATTAAAATATTTTCTGGAAAGATAACTAAAGTGTCGAGGGAATTGAAAAAGTAATCTATTCTAAAGATTGAACAGTACTTGCGACATATGTCCTTGGATACTCTCTCGAATTGATAATCTTTCACCACTAATAAGGATAAGTACAAAGATTTATTTGTATCAAGTAAAAATTAGAATTAATTCTAATTTGTGTGATCCCGTATGTAATTAATATATATAAATTATCATACTTATTGAAAGGAAATTAATCATGTATAAAATTGCAGTGGCTGGAACAGGCTATGTCGGCTTAGTGGCAGGTGTATGCTTTGCTGAAGTTGGCCATCACGTATCCTGTGTGGATATTGATGAAGATAAAGTAAAGTTAATGAAATCTGGCATATCTCCTATATTTGAAACTGGTTTGGAAGATTTAATGCAGAAAAATTATAATGCTGGAACAATTGATTACACAACTGATTATAAATCAGTTTATAAGGATGCAGATGCAATATTTATTGGAGTTGGTACTCCAGAGCAACCAGATGGTTCTGCAAATCTATCATATATCGCTACAGTTGCAAGGCAAATTGCTGAATCCGTTGAAAAAGATTGTTTAGTTGTTGTAAAATCAACTGTTCCAGTTGGGACGAATGATAAAGTAGAGCAATTTATCCAAGACTTTTTAGTTAGCGATGTCAAAGTAGAAGTAGCATCTAATCCAGAGTTTTTAGCACAAGGTTCAGCTGTACATGATACATTGCAAGCGGAACGAATTATAATCGGTACGGAAAGTAAATGGGCTGAAGAGCGATTGATGAAAATCTATGAACCGTTTAAATTACCAATTGTGTCAGTAAATAGAAGGTCTGCTGAGATGATTAAGTATGCTTCTAATGACTTTCTTGCACTTAAGATTTCTTATATGAACGATATTGCGAACCTTTGTGAATTAGTTGGAGCTGATGTTCAGGATGTAGCAAAAGGTATGAGTTATGATGCGCGTATCGGTAATAAATTTTTAAATGCAGGTATTGGCTATGGAGGTTCATGCTTCCCTAAAGATACAAAAGCACTTGAATATATAGCAAAACAGAACGGATATGAGCTGAAAACTGTAAAGGCTGCAATTGATGTTAATAATAAACAAAAGACAATGTTGTATAAAAAAGCTAGCAAAAGACTTATTACATTTAACGGTCTTAAAGTTGCTGTATTAGGCTTAACATTCAAACCTGGAACGGATGATTTACGGGAAGCAGCATCTCTTGAAAATGTGCCTTTATTATTAGAGCAAGGTGCAGATATTTATGCTTATGATCCGGTAGGAGCAGCTAACTTTGCGAAAGTGCATCCAGAAGATAAGAATGGCAAGGGAACAATTACGTATGTTTCTAATGTTGAACATGCATTAGAAGATGCAAACGTCTGCTTTATCTTTACTGAATGGGGAGAAGTTAAAGCAGTCACGCCTGAAAACTATAAGAAGTTAATGAGAACTCCTTTAGTGTACGATGGAAGAAATATTTATGATGTAGAACAAATGCAAGAAGTTGGAGTTGAATACCACTCCATTGGAAGACAACCTGCAAGTAGAGAAGGTAAAAAGGAGTCGAAGAACATTGAAATACAAAACTCTTAATGCTAATAAAACTTACCTTGTCACTGGTGCAGCGGGCTTCATAGGTTACTATTTATCTAAAAAACTATTAGAACAAGGATGCCATGTGATTGGTATAGATAATGTTAATGATTACTATGATGTAAACCTTAAACATACTCGTTTGGAACAGCTGAAACCATTTGATAAGTTTACCTTTATAAAAGGAGATATCTCCGACAAAGGTACAATTATCAATATTTTTGAAGAGTACAAGCCAAATATTGTTGTAAACTTGGCTGCACAAGCAGGAGTTCGTTATTCAATAGAAAATCCAGACGTATATATTCAAAGCAATGTCATTGGTTTTTACCATATACTTGAAGCATGCAGACACTATCCGGTGGATCACCTTGTCTATGCTTCCTCAAGCTCTGTTTACGGATCCAATAAAAAGATACCATTTGAAGAAACTGATTTTGTGGACAACCCTGTTTCATTATATGCATCTACTAAGAAATCAAATGAATTAATGGCTCATACGTATAGCCACTTATATAAAATTCCTGCAACAGGGCTTCGCTTCTTTACAGTATATGGTCCAATGGGACGACCAGATATGGCTTACTTTGGATTTACGGATAAGTATTTTGCAAATGAACCAATTAAGATTTTTAATAACGGTGACTTTGAAAATGACCTATATCGTGACTTCACTTATATTGATGACATTGTTGAAGGAATTGAACGCTTGTTAAGTAATCCTCCTGAAGGAGAAGTTCAACATGAATTATTCAACATTGGAAATAACAATCCAGAGAAGTTAATGACATTCATTGAAACATTAGAGAAGTGTCTAAGCACATCATTAGCCAGAGAAGTTCAATTTGAAAAAGTATTTGAGCCTATTAAGCCTGGAGATGTGGCAGCAACTTATGCTTCAACCGACTTATTACAAAAAGCAGTTGGGTTTAAGCCTGAAACTTCAATCGAAGAAGGCTTGCAGAAGTTTGCTGATTGGTATGTTGAGTATTATAAGAAAAAGTAAATTTATCAAAATCCCGTTATGCCAATTATTGGCTTGGCGGGTATATTTGTGTTATGTACAATTTATTAGCTTAGGATTATTTACTTAGGAGGATTATTATTTTGTATAAAACAAATCCGTTTGATAAACTAATTAATTATCTTAAAGAAAATAATTTATTAGCAATAGTATTACAGGTTATGTTATTATTCCTATTAATTGGTGTAAATGCACAGCAAAGAAATCAATATAGTGATGGATTTGTTTTTCTATTAATAACTATATTAATATTAATAATAGACAAAAAAACAGCCATGAACTTTTTTGGTACATCATACTTATCCTTATTAATTGTAATTCATATAAATATTTTTCAGTTAAATTCTGTAGTATTAATTAGCACTTTTATGAGTTACATAATATTTAAAAATGTACTAATTTTTGCGTGCCTGTCACTTCCCGGAGTTTGATGAAGTTTGTCGAATAAAAAAGTATGTCCAGTTTGTGCTCTTAAAGGAGCACGGGCTGTATTTTTTGTGTTTTAAAGTGTTTTGGACAGCAGATTACCGGGAATAGGTGTGCAAACAATTTTTTCAGGGGTGATTGTTTGGGTGTAGTTCAAAGTATAGGTATTAAAGGGTTGGAAGTACATTCGGTATAGGTTTAGGTGGAGGCTTCGTTAACGCGAGAATCTGTCGCACAAGTGATTGACCCAACTAGTAACTTGAAGTATATTCCGATTGAAAAAAATGCTCCAACAAGCCATTCGTGGTGGAGATTTACTGATGGAGAAGAGTTTGACACAATAACGTTAGTCATTCGTAATGAGCATTTGGGTACGATCGATACAAGCTGTAGGAAGTTGAAAAAGGTACTACAAGAAATCATTGATTTAGCGAATGAATAGTATATAAAAAGATAAATCCAGCCGGCGCTAAAGAGCGATTTTGGCTGGATCTTTTTTGGGCATGAGTACGTTAATTTTTATAGGATAGGTTTAAAGTTGCTGCATCTTTTCCTCTATTTCAGCAATGTTTTGTAATGTTCCTCGTAAACCAGGTGCTTTTTCTAGCATTTTATTGAAGTATTCTAGCGCTTCTGTATAGTGAAATTGGACCATCTTATTTTCATTCAAAGTTATATATGCTTCTGCTAAACGTTTGTGTATTTTCCCGATACTATTATTAACATAAATATAGTCAGGGCTATATTTACGAGTCTCTTCACTTAGCTTCAAGGCTTCATGAAGGGTAGCTATTGCTTGTGTTGCTTCACCTTTTGTTAAGTACAGTCCAGCAATTTCACGATATGCCGAAGCTAAACGGTTTCGTGAACTACCTTGTTGTGGCGAGAGTTCTAAAGCTTTTTGGAACGCATCTTTTGCGTCTTCGAATACTTGTAGTGCGTCTTCGTAGAATCCAACCTTAATTAACAGGGCGAGGTAGTCCACAGAGGCATGTCCCTTCTTTTCTAATGTATCTACAAAATTAGGAGCTTTTTCTAGCACACGTTCGTAAATGGATAGTGCCTCACGGAAGCTTTTCATTGCTTCTGGCAACTCATTTTTTGAACAATAATATTCTGCTAGTCGTTTGTATGCAAGCCCTTGATTCGTTAGTAAGCGCATGTTATTTGTAGCTGTTTTTCCTTGGAGTGCTTCTTTATATAAAGCGACCGATTGGTGATAACATTCTCCTTGTTTTTCTAGGTTAGTGCTACCAAGAAGTTCCCCAAGTTTTTCATATGCCAGTGCTTCGATGCCTTTACTTTCTACTGTGGAAACTTGATCGCAACAAGAAATTGCCTTCGTATAATTTTCCATCGCTTCGTCATATTTAGCAAACCGGATGTTTAATTTTCCTAGACGAATTTGTAATAGTGCTTGGTTCGTAGCGACGTCATCTCCTCTTTCCACTACAAAATCATATAGTTTATCCGCCTTAAACAAATAGGCATACGCTTTCTCATATTCTGCTATTTGAATCATGATTTCCGCTAGGTCAGTATAGCATTTAGCAACTGTTATGTTATTAGTTAGCTTTTCTTCATTGGTGATATCTATCGTTTTTTCATAGTATGTGATTGCTTTCTCATAGTTTCCTACATACATATGAATGGTAGCAAAGAAAGCATAAACATCCTCGTTGTCTGTATACATTTCGGTGACTTCGTCTTCAAAACTTAATAGCAATTGATAGGAACCAGCTTTTTTGAAAAGCTCTCCTCGTTTAAGAAACCATTCTAGCAACTCTTGAGATTTCCCCAATATACTTCCGTGGAAAAAAGCTTCCCTAAAGGCAACTGGATTATCTGCAGTAATAACGTTATCAAAATAGGAGAAGAGATAGTGATGAACATCGTTAAAAAGTGACATGCTTTGCTTCTTCATCTCTTCTTGGAGGCTAGCTCTCATAATTGCATGCATTTGCCACTCGCCTTCGTGATTTATAATGAACGAAAAGCGAAATAATTCATCATAAGCAGTCGCTGGATAGCCTGTCTTAAAGTGAGTAATGAGTTCGCGAAACAAATGTGTATCCCAAAAACGTGTACAGCTTAAAATCTTTAATGATTCTCTTTCAGAAAGGTCTAGATATCTCATGAAGCGCTCGGAAATCTCATGAGGAGTATTAGCAAAATCTTTTGTTTTAGGTATACGTTGCTCTTGAATTAAATGATAGGTATCGACCATAAGATCGAGATAGTATGGTAACCCTTGGGAAGAAGAAATCATTGCATCACGAATATCATCTTCATTTACTCCACATGACAATAAAAATTTATTGGAGTCATTTGAAGACAATTCTCCCATAAGATGTTGATCTAAAACGTCATTCCAAGAAGGGTTTATTTCGTCCCATCTTATTTTTTCTCTTCCACAAATGACCCATAACACTTCTAGTAAATGTAGCACGAACTCACGAACCCATTCATCTTTTTTATGAAAAGACCCAACTAGCCGAGCGTTTTGCCATAGTGCTTCAAAAGTGTCGATAAAAATGATGGCAGACAAGTCATTGTTCTTCAAATAATCTTTTAAATCAGCTGCCCAATAAACAGGTAGCCTCTCCTCTATTTCAAAAGGCTTCATTTCTTGCAGCTGTGCTAAGACATCTTTGCCTCGTCCATTCCACCATGAAAGCATGTCTTTGTATTTCATCATTCCCGTAATGAATTTTAATGATTTAGGTACCCATTGAGCAAAAGGGACATACTCTAAATGGTCGATTAACTCACTTATAAAACTACCTTCTTCAATAAAAGGAATATGATATGCCGGATCTTTCATATCTAATTGCGGATTAGATTTTGTCCAATATATCGCATAAGCTAAGTCAAAAGTCGTGAACTTTACTTTCTGTTCTTTACTTAATTGTTCTCTCAATGAAATTAAAGCATCACTAGCATTACGAAGTTTTTCTTCTTTAAAATCTAGTACAACGTTAATAGCTTTCGGATCTATTTCTTCAACCTTATTAAGTAATTCTGCTTGAAGTCTAGTTTTTCCAATACCACCGATGCCATAGTATGTCAGAACTTTATATTGGTCCGTCACTTTCTCTTTTAATGCTTTTTTAAAAGCAGCAGTAGGTTTTTCGCGATCAGTAAATTGCCTAACAGCAGACTGCTTTGTTTTAAATGAATGTAAGGAATGTTTAGGTCTTAAGTCGATTGGGCTCACCTTCTTTTGATAAAAATATATGATGATAGATGTTGTGCGATTGCATGTGTAATTTCTATCGTTTTTGTTTAGGAAAAAACGCACCTATCTGTTTTCAGTATTATGTTTTATACGATTGTAACTAATTTTAACTATACTTCTAGGTGGAAAACTTAACTCCTTTATTTATTGTTGGAGCTATAGTAGAAAGTTAAAAAATCCAGCTTGCACTCTTGAGAAGAAGAGTGGGCTGGATTTTTGGTGTGTTGAGAACTTATTTAGAAGGGTTCTTCTCTTGAAACAATACTCTGTACGAGTCGAGTTTAATTCTACTTTGCTAACGAGAAAAAACTTCTTGAAGAGCGTTATGTGTGTTAAAACTCTGGACGAGTCGAGTTAGTGTTGAGTGCCTGTCACTTCCCGATTTGAGAGACATTTTCGTATCTGATAACGAGTGGAGCGTAGCCTTACTTCGCTATTTCAAACAATCTAATGCCATACATTACGCATATTGCTGTCGGTAAGCTGAACAAGCTAAACGTAATCGATAGTGATTACGACACACCAGATGGTAGTTAGCGAAAGTTACTTAAAAGCACTTGAAAAAAAGTAATGGGTACAAATGGAGTGGAAGCTTATAATCTCGATACAGGACAAGGCTATAGCGTACTAAATTTAGTAAAGTCATTTGAAGAAGCATCAGGTAAAGAAATTCCTTATAACATTTTTGTTCGTAGACCAGGTGACATTGGAGAATGCTATGCAGACCCAACAAAGTCAGAAAAAGAACAAGGTTGGAAAGCAGAAAAAGGAATCTACGAAATGTGTGTGGACTCATGGCGCTGAAAAAAATGCGCAAAATCAAACTCGCTCTTGATTTAGTGACCCATTTACGTAAATTAGAAGGGGTATTGAAACATTGGTGTATGCATTGGCAGTTAATCAAACAGACTCTGCAGCTTCTGTTGTGTAAAAAAGAAAGAAAACAAAAAACTAAAGAAAGAAGCACAACTCCAAAATTGAACTTACCATCTTTAAGGTCAAAACTTTCAGCACTTTCTCAGGATGGATGTAAGTTCAGGTAAAAGAGTTAATTACAGGCTTTGGAGAATGTGCTAAGCACATATTTACCTAGTACTTACTTTTATTTTTACTTAATTTAAATTATACTTCTTTAAGTATGCTAGTCTACATAATTCCTTTACAGTTTCCATTTTTACTTTCCCCTCAACTATCCATTCAAGACGTATCCATAATTCATGTGTTGTTGGATTGTTTGTTACAGGAATATTGTATTCTTCTTGTATTAATAACGCTTCTTTTTCATGTGATTTACAGAAATGTAAAATTAATTGGTATTTGTTTTTGTATATATCAGCTTCTAGTTTTGCAAATCTATCTTTTAATGCATTCTCTTTCATATTATAATTAATACCATTTTTTGTTACTTTTAAATCATGTTCATACACTTCCACACCGATACCCATTCCGTTTAATAGAAATTCATCTATCTCGACTGCTATATCATAATAATATTGAAAGCTACTAAGTAATGTATTCTTATCGTGTTCAAAATTTCCGATACCTTTTATTATGCAAAAGTTTAAGTATTCGCTTATTAATACAATTAATCGATTATCCCTTTCACTATTATTTAATTCTCTATCTTTTACTACTCTTAAAAAGTCTAATACCTCGTCCCATTTCTTTTCAATTATTATTGGTTTATTATGACCAAAGAACTGTTTATGCCTTTCAAGTTGATCTTTATTTAATTCTGCATTTCTTATTTTCGTTTCAATGATAATATTAATCTTTTTATCATAGTCTTTTATTTTTATTACACCATCTGGTCTACTATTAGATTTATTTATTAAATCATTCTGTTCGTATTTACTATCTTCAGATATGCATAGTAGGATATTTTTTGATCTCATTTCATTAGCTAGCGATTCAGGTACTCGTTGGTGAAAGAAGTTTATTTTTGCATTTTTATTAATCTTATCTTCTTTAGTAAATAAGTATATAAATTCAATTGCATATTTAACATTTAATTCTAATATATTTAATAAAATTTTCGTTGCTTGGTTTTCATCTTGTTTATAATTACATAAAAAATTTGTATACCAATTCATACCTATAAATTACACCTCTTTTACTAGTTAATGAGTATATTAATTTAATAACCACCAAGCTAAAGAACATTCAAAAAATTCACTTTCTTTTCCCTTTTTTCCTGTAATATGAAGATAATCATTTATCTTTTCTCTAATTTGAGCCTGTTTATTTGCAAAAGACTTTACGTTCTTTATATCTAATTCTTTAAGTGTTTCTTCTAGAGCTTTACTATCAGTTATTGTAGTAAATATTTCAGTATACATCATTATTAATATTCTATGGACGTATAAGATCGGGCGTTTTCCATTTGAAAATTTATATTTAAGCAAATAATCTAATAAGCCAATACTATTTATCTTATTAATCTTTTGGTATTTAATAATTGAGCTATTTTGCTTAAGTATAATCAATTCCTTTATTTTATCTTTAGTAATGTCATCTTCAAAAAAAGTCAGTAAATTTTTCTGTGTATTTGTGGCTTGACCTTCACTTGAAATTGAATTTGGTCCATCTCCTATTATGTATCCCTTAAAAAATTCTAGCGAGTCTCCTTTCTTATAATTTAGCAATTCTTTATTAAGTAAATCAATTGTCTTCTCAGCTAATAAAAACTCCTGATGATTATTTTTCTTAGCTAAGCTTCTTTTCTTCCAAGCGGTGTCAATTTTTATAAAAGATTGATTAAGTTTATCCAAAGCCATTCTCCTCTATATAGTTAGTATGAATGAATTTTTTTGATTGAAAAATTTAGACTTGATACATTATTACCATTTAATATTTTAATATTCATAAAAAAAAGAACTTTATTTCATTAATTTACATTTATTACTTTACTCACTGCCAATATCTTGCAATCTTGAAAAGATATATTCTCCATAAAATAGGGTACCTGTCACTTCCCTTAATGAAAAGTGCTCGCTCTTTTTGTTGAGATAAGGTGGAGTATTGTTCAACTAAACGAATTAGATTACTGCAACTATTCTAGTTTAGGCAGTTATGTATAAGAAGAAGTCATGGTGAACTTTACCTAAAATGAGAAGATTTTACACACGAGATAAAGAGAAAGGAGAATTTGAGTGCGCACAAATTCAACTTCCTCACTATTTGAAGCTAGTTATGTCCCAGCCTCATTAATAATAAAATTAAAGATGATCTGGGAATTCAATTGTCATATCATTGAACATATTCATTTGGTTAAATGCTTGTCCCAGATCTCTGCAACCTTCACAGGCTTGCCCCGGTGGGAGAGTTGTCCCGAAAGTAAAACCCATAACAACTGTATGTCCTTGTCTTTCTGGACAAAGCGTTCCAGAAGCTTCTACCGGAGTACAAAACGCTGTAAAGCGTCCCGATTGGTTATTAAGATAAACGCAACAACGCATTTGTCTTAATTCTTGTTGCTGTTGAAAATTTGACAAATTATTCACCTCCTAAACTTTATTAATATATTAGATGCACGAAACTCTAAAAAGGTTTGTACCAATAAACTAATTTACAAAAAATCCTTCAAGTTACGACTGCTCTTCAACAGGGATTTAACTACAGCGCAGAACAAGGATACAGTTCAATAAAAAAACTGACAGCTTGCTGCAAAGTCACAGATGGCCACAAGCCTAATTTCTAAGAAAAACTAAGAAATAGGCTTTTTCTTTAATATTTTTTTCTCTTTAGATAAAATCGTTGTCCCACTTTTGTAAAGGAGCGGCAACACCAGGTGAAAATAGCCTAAGAAGGATCAATTATTACATAGTTCAGTTCTTCATTTATTTTGCGTTTGGCTGCTTATAGTCTCAATCATCTCCCATTCTTTACTTCTCATAGCATCTTGCTCCCACCATTACCAAAGTCAGGCTTATATTCAATTTCCTTACACATTCAAAAATTAAATTCTTCATGACTTTGTTAGTGCTCTGTCCTTAATAATGAAATTTCTAAAAAAATATAAAAAATTCCAAAAATAGGTTTATAAAATTTTTCAAAGTGGGTATAGGAATATAAACACCTTGGATTTTCAACAAATAGATAAATAATATTGAAGGGAGAGAAGAAAGATGAAGGTAGAAATTATTCATAGTGTAGAGGTGAGCTAACTGTAGTTGATTCCTATCAGTCTTCTATTTGTAATGTAGATTTGTAATGTAGATGAGAGATGAAAGTAGAAAGCTATTTACCCTTAAATTACTTTGTTAATTATTTATTCTAGTAATAATATCACTCGTGTGAAAATTATGATTTTGAAAAAAATTTAAGGAGGGAAATGAGTGATGACTTACTTTAATAATCTTTTTAATAAATCACTTGAAAAGAAGGGGCGAATTGATATGGCCGGAGGAATTACAACTCAAACACTTTATTTAGAAAAGGTAAACCATCCAGATCATCTTACAAAAATAAAAAATGCTAATGAGAATGAGGCAGTATTTAGTAAAAATAGTTGGAAAAAATTAATGGACGAAGCTTGCATTATAAGTGGATCTACATATGAAGGGCGCAGAAAAGCAATCCAGAAAACATTTCAATATATTCAACGTACGGTCATTCCTGTATTTCCAGAACATGGAGTAGTTGCAGTGCCAACGCACTCGCCAGACAATGACGAAAATATCTGGTTATTTTTCCATCACGTTCTAAACATCATAGAAATAGATAAAAATAGTGTAGAAGTCATTTTCAGTAATGGGGAGAAAAAGAGAATTAACGTATCGTATGAATCTTTAGACAAACAATTAATGCGTGCAGCACGAGTAGCAAATAGATTTACACCATTCTCTCCTCCGCAACCTCCATATGGCGGAGACTTCTCTTTTTCAGTGTAGTGCAGGTGTGCTTATCACTTGTTGTTGGTTGTCTAATTTAGAACCAAAACCAGTCCTTGCTTATATAGCAAGGACTGGTTTTTTTATAGTAAGGTTTGATGTATTAATAGAGTATTGGCGTTACTTCAATCCAATTGGTACACATGAGAGTGGTCGTATTGGGAAGATCCGCTAGCGAAATTCCAAATGACATAAAGCCGTATATTAAATAAGTCGTATTAGGGAAGTTATCTAAATGTGTTCGGGGATGACCAATAAATACGAGGTGGTACGGTGTCAGGAATTTCATACTCTAGTAAAAGTTCACTTAAAAGCCATTTAAATAAAGAGGATTCTGAAGCTAATTAATTATTTATCGAATCTCTTTAAATATTCTTCCCCATTCTTTATGTTATTCTTAATCCTTTCTCTAAGCAATAATGAAATTTCCCCAAACTCTCTATAGTGGTGTTCTATCAATTCTCTAATCTCAAATTCGAAAAAAATTAAATCTATTGATAATGGTGTCATCCCAAGCTTAAATAATTTCATAGTATTAAAAATAGCCAGATAAAATGAAGTAACAATTACTGAGATGCATAACCAAAACAATACCTCATTAAATTCATTTGGTATTAGCGTTATAATAAATGAAACAAATGTAGAAATAATGTTAAAAATAATTATTGCTATGGTATTTTTAAAAGCATTAAGAATATCTGAATACGTTTTGTTAATAATTAAATAATTATTTAGTAGATTATCTTTATGCTTTTTTGTTCTAAACATATCCAAACTATACATATTCAATTGTTTTTTAAAAGTGTCTGGCATTTTTCCTGAAGATAAAGAAAAACCAGCTACAATAAACCCTAGTAACCCAAAAAATCCAGCGCCTAATGCTAAAAGTAAAGTTCTAGCATTCTCCATATATTCAACAATGTTTACTTTAGCAAGAGGTAAAGTGAATGAAATTAAATACAATGATAGAACAGAAAAAATAAATGACAAAACCCTATAGTTAGTAATAAAGTTTATTACTTTTAAAATTTTCGTATTCTTTTTATCAGCCTTCTTGTCATTCCTTTTTATTAAATTTAATTTGAACATATCTACACCCTCCAATTATATTGCATGTTAATTTTCACCACATATATCCTATTTTCGACAAAGTATTTAATAATCCTTTATAAACAAAGGGGCTTGCAGGCGGATACAGTGGAAGAAGAGAAGAGATAGAGGGTGGTTTATTATTTGGTTGCTTTGAAACATTGGTAGGTGCAGTATATTATTGGATAGATATGTAATAAAAGAGAAGAAAAGTGTTATATATCTTAAAAATCAAATCGCTTCTCCATAATTCTAAAGAGGCAGATATGGCCGATACCCGAATTGGGAGCGTCTATTTCTATGTGTTTTAGTGAATTACATAGAAAGTGAAATCATTAAGGTTTGCTGTACCAAAAGACCCTTTTGCAGGCTTTAAAATCTACTAACTAGGATATAAATATATAAATAGTTTTAAGTTGTTGGTAATACAATATCTATTAGATAACACTTATAGTTTCCATATATTATTATCTAAAAGAGTATAAAGTTTAGCCTCCCCATTAATGAAAACCCCCTTTGTTATCAAGTCTGAATTAAAGATTTAACCACTCCAAAATGATTATTGTTCTAGTGTGATGAAACCGTAGGATTATAACAGTTTTTATGCGAGAACTGTTGCTTCCAGTATGTATTTCCAAGCTTGTATTAGTTATATACAGCACCTGTTCATATTGTTCTTCATATCTATCGTGATAAATTAACTAAGAAGTTGGTATTATCAAAAGATTTAAATATATAACATTATTTCAAAGGATATAATGCTTATGTGTCGAAAGTACTATTAATATAGTCTTTAATGTAAAATAATGTCTTTACTTATAAACCATGTAGAGGTAATGAAACAATAGATAAGGAAGGATAGAATGATATATTTATTAATAGATACAAATACTATAATGAATGATGTCAATTTATTTTCAAAAATCAAAGATAATGAAGTAAATGTAGTCATATGTACAACCGTCCTTGATGAATTAGATAAATTAAAACTAAATTCAGATCATATAAAGAGTCATAAGGCAAGAGAAGCTTCTAGAAATATTGAAAGCAAGAAGAATGATAACAATTTATATATAACGAATAAAATTAAAAGAAATGTATCTTTTGATTTAAAGGTTCCAGATAATAGAATTATTGCTCATGCGATGTTCTTAAAAGAAGATGGAAAGAATGTTGTTTTGTTTAGCGAGGATCGTAATCTTAGACTAAAAGCTTCGGCTATAGGAATAGAGCTACAAGTTATCTCTCAACTTAGTGAACTTGAACAATTTACAAAAGAAGTAAATTTGAGTGGAGAGGTTGTTTCGGAAAAAAGAATTAATTCTGTTATTCAAGTTTTAGATAAATGGGAAAGTTCTATTAGTCAAACCCCTAACGAAACAGATGACGAATTCACTAAGCGCTTGAAAATCACTACATTTCCAGTAGGGTATATAAAGCAGATGAATGAGGTTTTTTTTGATAAATATGTTTTTTATCACTGTGAATGGAATGAGTTATTACCAATTGAATTCCCAAAAACAAATAATCTTTTTTTAAGGATAAAAAAGGAAGAAGTCCAAGCAATCAACAACTTGAAATACACAGATATATCCATAATATATTGTAGCTTTATTTTTAACAATGGAGTTATATATGCAGATTTAGAAACACTTAGCTTAACATTATTAGGTGAAGAAAGAAAATTGACTCCTATATTACTAACAAAAACAGCTTATGAAACAAATGAAGAATATAATATGCGTTTGCTGAAATTAGGACCTATTCCTATGGGTTATGCTAACAGTTTAGATGATTTATACAACCACCCAAACGAAAAAATAATACCTTTATCTTTAGATGTTACACCTTGGAATTCTTTTATAAGCTTTAAATCGTTGGTTGTTTTTAATATTGCTCCACAAAAATTGAGTAAATTTAATAACACCTCTCGACCTATAATTTACGCTCAATTTGATGTTTGTACAATAAAATCCGAGCAATTAGCAGTCACTGAATTGTATTTGCAAGATGGAAGGAAAAAGTATACGGTAGCTTCTGCTAAGCCTAAGTTGTCTCTTGCAATATTCACAGATGGTAAGAAAAAACTTATTGATGAAAATAAACTTTTAAATAAAGAGTTAGTTTTTGACGAAATAATAACACTTTCTTTATCACTATATCTAGTGAAACAAAAAAGAAAATGGGGTTTAATAGATAACCAAGGGAGGATTTTACTTTCTTTATCCTATACGAGTATAAATAGGATTTCTGATAATTTATTACTAATAGAAAAAGGGAAGAAATATGGTATTAGTACACTAAGTGGAGAGATTTTACTTAAACCAAAGTTTAAGGAGTTTGTTCCATTTGATGGTTACTATAAAGTGACACAAGATAAGCATGAATACTTATTAGATCAAAACTTAAAAAAGGTTGGAAGGAAACTTTATAGTAATAATGCAAATAAATATATATGGTCTGTGCAAGATAATGAGAAATATATTCTGTTAGATAAAGATGGGTTAAGCATAAATGACCTTAAATTTAATTACATAGAAAAACTACATAAACATTTGATAACTGTAAAAGAGAATGATAAATATGGGGTAATTGATCTCACAAGGGCAAATGAATACGTGATTAATGCTGAGTATGACTCATTTTTATGGCTTGAAAAAGAAAAATTAATTGAAGCTAAAAAAGCTGAAAACATATACATCTATAATGAATTAGGAGACAAAGTAGGGGAAAGAATTAATGGTCTTGAAGATAATGATTCACCAATTTTCAGAATGAAAGAGGATCATAAATATTTAATCTTAAATGCAATGTTTGCTCCAGTAATGTATGAGAGTTTTGAAGAGGTTGGCTTGGAATTTAATAACATTATACCAGTAAAACAAAATAAACTTTGGGGTGCGGTTTCAACTAGTGGACATTGGCTAATACAACCTAAGTACGAATATATAGATAGGATAAATAAAGATGTTAGTTTTGGTGTAGTAGATGAAGATAAAGAGTTTATTACGTTTTCTAATGGAGAACTATTGATTGAAGACTTAATGATTAAAAGTGAGTACAAGGTAGAAAGAATGGAAAAAGGATTCATAGTTTACTATGACCCAACTATTCTTGGACAACACGAACTATATTATTCTTGTTTAGATACAAAATATGTTAAAGGTAATGTGTTAGATTTAAATGAGTTTACAAAAGAGGGCTGGAACAGTATAGATATTACTGAGACAGGAAGATCTCAGATTAGTATAGACGTTAGTGCAAAGATAACTATAATTACGGTAAGGAAGTTTGCTTCTGTTGGAATAATCGCAGATTTACAAGAAGTTGTATATGTCTCAGAAGTTACTGATTTAAGTAGTTATATTACTAATGGCAAAGCATATATTAGTTGGTCATGGCCTGATAACGTTACGAGTGCCCTTATTAGTTTTAGAAGTAATAAATTCTCCTGTAACAAAGCAGATATACCAATAGATACAATTAGAAAAAATCGAATAGATAATCAACCTAGTGGACAAGTAATATTTGAGTTTGAAAACGATAATGAGTATTTACTTACTGCTTATTGTGAACTAAATACAAATAATTCAAACTATATATCAATGGGTACTAATCTATTAGTTCATCAACTACAGATCACAAAAATACATTACTCTATAATTATTAAAAGAGATCTTTTTGGAGGTTACAAAAAGCTTGAGTTACATCTAGAAAAAGAGGGGAACATATCAAAAATACCACCGTTAGTATTAGTTAAAAGATACTCTACTCCACCAATCAATAGATATGATGGAACGACTATTATTAAATTGGAAGATATTGATTTCGAGAGTTCTTTAAAATTAGTAATTGTTATACCGATTGATTTCATTGAGCCTAATTCTTTTGTACAACTTTTTTATGCTGCCAATAACCAATATAATTCAATCAAATTAATACCAAAAACATTAAAAGAAATCAAATTATGGTAATTGGAGGAATATTTATGAAGAAAAAGATGGAAGCAATTTGTCCCTATTGCTTTACAAAATTGGTGAAGTCAAAAGTATTTTTTAAGTGTTGTAAGGAAACCTTTCCTAGTAAAAGCATTTCAAAAATGAAAGGTAATTGTAAATCATGTAAAAAAACAACAACTACAAGAATTTGTGGGCATTGTACTGCAGAGCTTCCGTATACCTTTGGGCTACAAAAGGAAGTTGTTATTTCCGTAATAGGAGCAAAAGAAGCTGGAAAGAGTCACTACATAGGGGTGTTGTTAAATAAAATTATGAATGAAATGGGCATGGCTTTTCATTGTGCCCTACAGCCTTTAAGTGATGAAACAATAAGAAGATACCGGGAAGATTTCCATAATCCTCTATTTAAAAACAAAGAAACACTTCAAGTGACTATGTCTGCTCGAAGTGATAAGAAAGTACAAAGACCATTGTTGTACAACTTATCATTTTTTGGAAAGAATATTTTCGGGAAAAAAGTAATAAAATCTGTCATTACATTGGCATTCTTTGATACTGCAGGAGAAGACATGAATGATGAAGATACTATGGCAACAGTAAATAAATATATTTATAATTCATCAGGTATTATTTTTTTATTAGACCCACTACAGATTACTGAAGTAAGAGAACGCCTAGAAGGTAAAATTCCTTTGCCATACCAAAATTCTGAGGTAGAAGACTTGTTGTCTCGTACTGCAAACTTAATTAAAAAAGGTAGAGATATATTACCAAATCAGCTTATAAATATTCCTGTGGCAGTCTCTTTTTCAAAAATGGACGCATTAGATGATATTATCGATGGATCTTCCATCGTTAAAAACAATTCACCACATATTGAAAGCCAGGCTATAAATAAACAAGACTTTGAAGATGTACATCATCAAATGCAAAACTATATTACAAGATTCGGTGGCGGACATTTTATTAGTCAAATAAATGCTAATTTCATAAATTATTCTTGTTTTGGAATAAGTGCTTTAGGAAGTAACCCTAAAGATGCAAAAATTACTAATACTTTGCAACCGCGACGCGTTGAGGATCCATTTTTATGGTTATTGTGGAAAAATAAAATCATATCATAATCCTTCCAATAATTGAGATTTAGATACATAGAAAGTAGGGGAGATCAAGTGGCCATAGATCAATTAATATATACTTCCTGTCGAAATGGAGTAAGCGGAAGAGCTGGGTTTCAAGTCTTCTCTATGTCAAAAGGCATTACTGAAGAGGAACGCAAGGAGATAGAGACGCATTGTTTTTACATTCCACCCAGTAATTTAACATCCCAGCCCAACAAAGAGGAAATAGAAGAGTTATTCCCTAAAGTTTTTTCCTATTATAAATTATCAAATGGTAAATGGGCAATTATGTATACTAAATTTTTAGGTAAAGATTACAGTGGCAGATTCGGTAATTATTATTGTCATGTATACGTATTTAACGATGAAAAATATATAGCTAACCCAGTGGGAGTATATGGGTCAAATTCCTTTATTCAATCTTTTGATGAATCTGAATTAAGTAGTGGTGAGGTTAAGCAACTGTCTTCAATAAATACTATTGAAAAAGGATCAATTATTAACGAAGAAAATAGTATTGCTTTTGCAGTTAAACATAGAAAGGCAGTATTACATTTATTAAATTTAGTTTTTAAAGCAAATGAGAAAAACAAGAGAATTGTGTTTTCATGCGAAAATGAACTCGCTTTAAAATATATAGCAACAGTTAATTTCCTCCTGCCTGAACAAATATCAAGAGAATTTTCTTTTATATCATATACGCAACGACCTCTTGAGGAGAGTTATTTTCTTTCAGGAGTTTTAGCAAGCGGTGCAAGGTTTTCATCATATGCTTTGCAAAATCATCCAGAAATTTTATATGTAGATTTAGAAAGAGAGTCAAATGAAATAGAACCGAATAATAGAAAGTATTTAATTACACTAAATGCTTTGCTACAAACAAATAATATCGAACAGATAAAGAACTGTTTATCCTTCATCACAAAATTTCAAGATGTAAAATTAACATCAATAAATAAAGTAGCTAAAGTATATGATTTTATTTATTTTAAAGAAACTAAACTTTCTTTAAATGAATTAGATGAAGTAATAAGAATATCTAAAGAAAACGGTCATCACATTGTTAAATTAGAATTATTGAATGCACTGATCGGAGAGATCACAAAGGATATTATAGAAGTAAATAATTTAAAAGTAATTTTAGAATTTTTATTAGAAAGTATTACGAAGTATGACTTACAAGAACATCTGTACCAAAAAAGCATTGGTGCTATATTTAATCAATTAGATAGGTTGATTATGCAAAATGATAGTTCACTTAATGAGCACTCTAATTTTTTGAAGAAAGTTATTATTAGTCTTCCGTCAAATGAATGGATTTCACATTTAATGAACGAGGAAAGGCTTAGTAAATATATTAGTAGTTTTTCTAGTTTGCAAAATGATAAACAAATATATCTAGGAGAGTTACTACTTGATTGTCATATTTTAATAAATGCATTTCAATCAAATAAACCTTATATTCAAAGCAAGAACAATGAAAATAGTGTTGAATGTTATGCTATCGAACTAATGGGTTCCTATATTGCCGAAGTTAGTTTAGATGAATTATATAATAAATTTAATAAGGACAAAAGAGCAACATTAAACTATTTATTATATATGTACAGCAAAGTATTCATGAGGGGTAAAGTTACGAAGTTATTAATGAATTATTTAAAGAATGAAGTAGAAAACAAAGAACTATTTTGGAATTCGATTTTCGTCAGCCAATTAGAAGATGTCTTCATACAAGATTTGTATATAGAAGGGGATAAGAATAAGGAAGAACTTAAGTTTTTTTTACAATTATTATATAAACAATTATTTCAGACATATAAAAAACAAACTAGCATAATATTAATTGAGCAAATGGAATATTTTTGTAAAATATTAGAAGAAGATGAAAGTTTAATAGTTGAGGATTGGTTATTTGTACTTGAGAAGTTAAGTGAGAAGCCAAATTTAAAAAATATAGACATAATCAAAAACATAATCAAAATATTGGAAGAGAAAATTAATGAAACAATATCAAATATTAGCCTGAGAGAGTTGTTTATTTATCTTAGTGACTTCAAGTTTCATAAATTAATACATATGACATTAAATGTTCAGAAAAAGTATAAATTAGATTCAGACATTCATATCGAATACCTAAATGCTATTGAAAATTGGAAAACCCAAGGTCAGTCATTATTTACTATCTCAGATCTCTTATTTAACTTACCAGATGGAAAAATTAAAGAGAAGTTTCGAATTACTACTTTAATACTAATATTTGAATCTACGCAGATACAAGAAGACTTAGAGGAGCTAAGCGAAATCCATTATTTTTGCTTAAACCACCTATGGACCAAACTTTCTAAAACTTGGAGTATTACTAAAAATTCACTGAGCTCAATGGAATTTAATAAATGGAAAAAGAAAGTAATATACTTCTATTTTCTAATTTTAGAAAATGATAATAAGGTTATTGAAAATAAAGATGAAATAATTAATACGATAAAAGAATTAATAAATGCTGAAGCGAAGACAACCACTATCAGAACATTTAAGGAAATTGAATCTGAATTAAATCAATCATGTAATGAATTCAAGTTATTTTTTGACGAATATACTTACGAAAATATGAATCCTATAATTAGAAACTTGAAGTTTATGTTCAAACGGACTAAGAGGAACAAAAAAAAATTCAATAAAGGAGTGTAAAATAGTGGATTTCATTGTTTACTTAGTTTTCTGGATAGTTCTTGTTCCTCTAATAATTGTTCTTAGCTATGTAGGTATAGGACTAATATATGGTTTATTATTTGGATCATTGAATGGTGGCATTAACGCAACGGTAAAAGTAATAAAAATTTGGAAAAGTGGTATAACTTCCAATTTTCATTTAGCTTACACAATTACGAAAAAAGATATATTTACCTACATTGAAAATGAAAAAGAGTACTTTCATAATAAAGACTTCACTTCATCTGCAGAATATTTTTATAGAAGGTCATACTTTTCTTTTTCTTGGATTTGGACAATAGCTACAGGATCGTTGTTTGGCTTAGCGTATGCATTTATTTATAGTATATACTACTCTATAGTATGCGTATTCTATGTCATAATAGGGTGTTTTTTTCCAATATTACACATTCCGTACATATATCTAAAAACGAATAAACTACAAGTAAGAAGAGTTGGTAAAACTACCAGTCTAATATTGGACAGAATAAAAGGTTTTTTAGTTAGTTTTCATCAAAAGCAGAGATTAAAAATGAGAAATAGATTGCCACATCCACCTGTATATATTCTTATAACATACGCTTTATTTTCTTTTCCAATAATGCTTATATTTTTATTTCTTCATATGATGTTATTTCTTTCGATAGCACCTTTTGTTATTATAAACCTCTATGGTGTTAAGTTTATGGAATGGTCTTATATTACAGTAAATAAGGTACTCACATTTTGTCCATCCTGTCTTAATACTATGAAAGTACCTTCATATTTATGTAAAAATTGTGGGAAAGTCCATTCCGATATTAGCCCACATTTTACTCATATATTATTTAAAAAGTGTAACTGTGGCACTCGAATTGCAGTTAGCTTATTTTCAAAAAGGGTAAGAAATAAGGCGATTTGTAATCAGTGTCATGTACCATTAGAATTTAAAGAGAATAGGGTAATTTGTATTCCTGTTATTGGTGGACCTTCCGTGGGGAAGACAAGCTACGTAATATCTACGATAAATAAATTTTTAAACGAATCGGTAATGAATAATTTGCGAGTTAAAATGGCTAGCCAGCATGGGCAACATGAATTATTAAGATTAACAAAAGGAATGAAAAAAGGAATTTTCCCTCCCAAAACAGCAACTGCTATGCCGTTAGACTATAATATGCTAGTAAAAAAAGGGTCAAGCTCAATAAACGTGGAAAGAATGGTCTGTTTATATGATTTTGCTGGTGAAATCTATGAAAGTAGTAATAGAATGGCGCAATATCGAGTATTTAATTATTTCCATGGACTAACTGTTATTATTGATCCATTTTCAATTTCAAAGGTCCGAGAGAGGTATGAAACTCAAAAAGGATTTGATAAATACAGGGCTAGTGAGAGTTGTTTGTCAGATACATTAGACATTCTTGTTTTATACTTAGAGAAACATTATGGAATAAAGGCAAAAGAGAAAGTGTCACAGCCTGTATCATTTATTTTCACAAAAGTAGATGCATATGATTTATCGGAGCAAATTGGAGTAAATGCGGTTCAAAAGTATATGGATGAGAATAAGAGAAAACTATTTAAACTAAATGAAAGAAAAGTAAGTAATATGATGTGCGAAAAGTTTCTAAAGGAAAATGGTGAAGCCAACTTTTTGAATAGATTGGAACATAAATTTAGTAATTATCAATTTTTTGCAAGGAGTTCTTTATTTAACGAGAACAGTCTAAATTCAAATGATGTATCTTTTAATTGGATGTTGAAACAAATTGATAAAAGAGTAATATAAGTTCTAAGGTTATGAGGTACCAACAACAATTAGTCCACATTAATGTAGTAACTCATATACAAATAAAAAGTTTTTTAAAAAAATAATTTAAATTTTCACTCATTTTTTAATATAGTAGGACCCTCGTAAATTTGAAGGGTTCTATTTTTTTATGAACACCACACTTACTATAGATTAAAAGAAAATGTTTACGTTCAAAAATAATTACTTAATTAACATAAAAGGTAAATTATTCCTATTGGTGTTATAATATACATAACAATCTGAAGTAGAGAAGGGGGATATTATGTTCATATTCCGTAAAGTAGGAAAAATTACAAACTCAGTTGTAGGAGGAGCGGCAGAGGGTGGAGTCAATCTATTTAGTAAAGTAGTTTCTACTAAAAACGATAAGGTCGGTAATTATATCAATGAAGTAGGCACTAGTGTAATAAACGCTTCAAAGAGTGCGGTGGATTCTGTTGGTCAATTTGCCGATGGTGCAGTACGAACAAGTTATGGTGCATGGAAAAAAGATGATAGCATCAAACAGCAAGGTTGGAGTGAGATGAAAGATTCAACTGTACGAACTGTAAGAGGAATTGGGACAAGTGTTAAATATACATTTCATAATGGAAAAGTTGTTTATCGTGGCCTTCGGACAAATGACAGAGGACAAATTGTAGAAGGTCTTAAAAATTTGGGGAAAGTGGCTGCCGTTACAACGTTTGCTGTTGGAATAATTGACATATTAGATGGGACAGACCATGCGGAAGCCAAGATTCTTGAAACTAGAAATGATCATTTGCAAGGGTTGGAACATTCAGAAACAGGTGTACCGTTTCAAACAAAAGTGATTGAGCTATCAAATGGGGATGTTATAGAAGGGACCTTCCCTGTATTTGAATCTAAGTTTACTGTTGTTCTTACAGAAGAGGTATATGAGAAAAGTGATAGATTCCATTTTTCAGTAGCAAACGATGTTCTTTATGAATCGATTCAAGGCAATCCTACTTTGGCAAATGAACTAGGTCTATCCTCATCTGATATTGTAGACATTTCCCAAAATACAACGCCTGAAGGATATGTTTGGCATCATAGCGAAGATCCTGGAGTTCTCCAACTTGTAAATGAGGAATCTCATAGCAACACAGGACATACAGGTGGAAGAGAAATATGGGGCGGGGGTGGAGAGAAGCGTTAGTTATGAGTGCTTGTCACTTCCCTAAATGTGCTCTGTCACTTTTTTAGAAATGTCTATTCCAGTCCATGCTCTTAAAGGAGCATAGGCTGGATTTTTTTATTCTGCTTGATTTGATGTTTTAATAAGTGCTTCAGAGGGAATAAGTGATTAAACATTTTACTTCTAAGGTAAGAGGAATGCTATTGGTATTCAAATATTCGCAAGTTCTTTCGAATATTAGGTAGAGGAAAATTAAAAATACATATAGTAAGACAAATTATGCTAAAATTAGGTAATTTCTGTGATTATTTGCAATAGTTAAGTTAAAATGATAGTAGAGTAATAGGTTTCCATATCAACAAGAGGTGGCTAAGAAATGAAGAAGAAACTATTATCATTTAAAACGAAAACGATAACGATAGAGCAATTGATGAAGCTGGCTGGCGATGTTGATTATAATGAATTTGCTACAACCATTAATGAATATGTCGCAGAAAATCTACTAGAGCCTGTAAATGCTAGCCGGACAAATGGAAGAAGACCCTCGCTTTATAATAAATACCGCATTAACAAACCAAAAGAAGACTACTCAACTGCATTAGATGAAATAAAATTACTACATCCAAACTTTAATCATTCCAAGTACGCTAAACAGCCTGCCATGTACGTGAAGTACAAAAAAGAAATTGAACTATTAAGTCAGTTCTTTTGGGAACAGGAAGACCTGCTAAAACAACCAATGTCTATGAATGAACGTTCTTTTCAAATATGGGGAATCGAAAAGCTAATCAAAGAGAAATCAGTCATTAAAACGATCTTTCAATTTAATGATTTAGATATGTCCATCTTAAATGTCTATGAAACGCCTGAACCGTTTTTTGAATACAATTTTGCGAATGAAAAAGAGATGAATATTTTAATTATCGAAAATAAAGACACGTGGTTCACGTTACGAAAAATTATGCGTGAGGAAGGAATTAACTATTTGTTCAGGGATTACCATGTGTTGCTATACGGCGAAGGGAAAATGATCATTAGTAGAAACAACCGCTTAAACGAGTATGATCAATTATTAACTGGAAGTGCAAATAACTACTTTTATTTCGGTGATTTAGATTACGAAGGAATTGATATTTATCAAACGCTTGTCACAAAAAATTGTGAACTATCAATCCACTTATGTACAGAGCTGTATGTGTTGATGCTAAAGGAAGCAAATATATACAACTTACCAAAGGCAAAAGCTGGCCAAAAGAAAATCGATCTTTCACTATTTTTAAATGAATTTACAGCCTCCGACAAGGCAGACATCACAACTATTTTAGAAAATGGTTATTATATCCCGCAAGAAATATTAAATTACCCATTATTTAAAGCAAAAATGATGGAAAGGTTGAATGACTAGATGTTTAATTTTTTAGAAGGCTTTCAAAGGCGAATGGAGATTGTCGGTATTGTTGAATCAATCGTCAATCGGAAGAAAAGAAACATGGAAATCGAGCGCTTATTTAATGACAATGATTTTATTAACCTTGTATTCTCTGTTTTATTATTTATTATGGAAAAAACATTAGCGGAAGATAGTGATTGTGATAGTAGCCATATCCAAAAGTTTATCGGTAACATTCTCCCTCCTTATTACGATATGCACTTACAAGAAGAGGATTTATATCAGTTAACACAGTACATATTGAAAAATGTCCTCCAAAACGAAGGAGTCGCTTACCATTTTCAAACGATAGATTATGAACAGAAGAAAAGAAAAAATATAGCGATTCGCTTAGTCGCTGACCACGTGCAAGAGGTTAATGGAGGATATAAAATAACATATTCCCTTACAGACCAAGGATATGACTTTTTATTTCGGACAAAAGAAGTTGACCAAGAAATCCAAATTACAATAGAAGAATTAAAGTTAAAAGAATTGATTAAACGGAAAAACTTTAAAAAAGCGCATAATCAAAGCCAAAATCTTATACAGATGGTCCGTCAAAAGAAAAAAGAAATACATTTGTTTATGATGAAAATTAAAGAAAATATCCATGATGTCGATATTGATGAGTACGAGCGGTTAATTAATAGCACCTATGATTTACTACATGAAGAGTATGAGTTATTGAGTGGCATTATGGATATGGCGCGAAAATCAGAAGAGAAAATACGCCAGGAATACGAAGATAAAATGAAGCTGGATGAAAGTTTAAAAAAGGCCCAGTTTGAAATAAAGCAGATCAATCAAAATATTAAAGCGACATTAAGTGAGCAAAAGGACTTAATAATTACACGTCAATCTTTATCAAAAGTGTACATTGAAACGATCGGTGATTCTTTCCTCTATAGCATGGAAAAAAGGTTTGATTTTGAAGAATTAATTCTTAAGCAGATGGAGCAGCATGTCGATAAAGTTGAACACTTTTGGAAGCTAGTTAACCCGTTGTTTTTACCGAACATCCATCAAAATATGAATATTCGAAGTGTGTACGAGCCGCAAGGAATGATTAAGTTAGAAGAACAAGAGAATACGAACGTCATTGAAAAAGAAGTGCTGCAAGAAGATACAGAACAAGAGCGCATCGCGCAAATAAATGAAACATATGTAGAAATTTTACATTATCTTTTTAACTATGGACTACACGATACTAATGAGTCTAGTCTCGAAGAGGTTATCGCTTCCTTACAACGTGATGATGAACTATTTCAGCGCTTTTGTGAAGATCGCCTGTTATTTACGACGTTACTAAAGTTATATGATATCGGAGAAATCGATCTGAAAGTATGGCGTAGTAATAACGATAAAGTAGTCATGAACTTATCGGAAGAATTAAATTTAGATTATTGTTTTTCCGAATTACATCAAACGTACGAGTACATGAATAATATCGAAAAGATTTCCCTGTTTAAAAAAGATAATTCCGTCGTAGAAGTTGATGTGAAAAGAACCATAAATGAAGAATTGCAAGTGTTAGAAAAGGTCACAGTATCAAATTTCATAATAAAGGTGGATAAAAGCGGTGAGTAGTGTAAAGTCAGGTATCCAAATCTTTAAAATCCTTGTCGAGCACGGCCAACTAGACAGGGACGATCATAGCGATTTATTTATTGAGTATTTAAATTCAGAAGTGCAGGAAGTATTAAGTGATTTTGAAGAAGAAATGGACTGCAAAATTATTAAGTTAAATAACTCAATTTATCTTTTGCCTAACTTTGATAATAGTTTACTAGGTTTTCGTAATAAAGATTTTAGAAGTTCGTTTGGTTCTGGAGCCACTAATAGCGATGTCTATCTTTCCTATTACATAACGATGTTTCTTTTACATCAATTTTACGGTGGGAAAAATCAAAACCCAAAACAACGAGACTTTATTCGTGTGATGACGTTAATCGATGACTTAGACCAAAAGTTCGAGGCTATTTTATCTACTGATGAAGAAGATATGATTGCAGTGGAAGAGGAATTAAACATCAATCTAATTCGAATTGCAGAAGTGTGGAATCAAAAAATCGTCCATGAAGAAAATAAGCGATCAACGAAATACGGAACAGTAATCAGAATATGTTCGCTACTTGAACAAGAAAAGCTTATTCGTTTGTTGGAAGACAAAAAGGAAATTCGCACAACTAAAAAGCTAGATGACTTAATGACGTACTACTTTTTAAATGATAGCCGCATTCAGGAGATTAATAGTATTTTTAAGGAGGAGCCTGTCCATGCCTCAAATTAATCGAATACGTATTATTAACTTTTCATATAACAACCATAATCGTAATATCGTCGATGAAACATTTGACTTTTTTCAAGGGGAAAACGCCCTGCTTAACTTGAAAAACGGTGGAGGGAAAAGTGTTTTAGTACAGCTGCTTCTACAGCCGATTATTCCGAAAACGAGATTGATGAGTAGAAGATTAGAAGACTTTTTCAAAGGTAAGAAAACACCATCTTATATTTTAATAGAATGGAAGCTTGAGGACCAAGGTGGTTATTTCTTAACAGGGGTAGCTTTAAGTAATAGAGAGAGCCAGGTGCGCGAGCAAGAAGATGCGAATAACAGTTTGAAGTATTTTACGTTTACATCTAATTACCGTGAAGCCAATCCATTCGACATTGAAAACATTCCTTTAATCGAAAAGACAGATGGAAATATTGTCGTCAAAGGGTTTAAGGAAGCGAGAAAACGGCTAAAAGAACGAGATGCTACTGCGCAATTAACGCTTTTCAATGATGATGACGGAGTGGAATATCGAAAGCACTTAGAAAGCTTTAACATTTTTCAAGATGAATGGAAGTCTATCGTTCTAAAAATAAATGAATCTGAAGGCGGCGTCATTGAAATCTTCGAAAAATGCAAAACGTCCCAGCAATTAATGAATGATTGGATATTAAAATCAATTGAAAAAGTAGTGAACAAAGAAGATCGTGACCAGAAAAAGCTAGAACAAATGCTAGAAAACTTAGTAGAAGAAATGATAAAAAATGAGCAGTTCATTTATGAAAAAGAGATGTATGAAACATTTCTAAAAGAGTCCTCGGAATTTATGGACAAGCTCAATAAATTAACGGAATCGTTAGATGAAGAAAAAGACGTAGAGCGTCGTATTGCCAACATGTACTTTTTCTTAAAGAAAAGCATCCAGCAAATGAATGAGCAAGTCGAAAAACATCAAGAAGATATTTCTGCAAGTGAAGTGGAATTACAAAAAATTAAGCTAGAAGAAAGATCGAAAGACTACTACGATGCCTTGGACAAGGTACATACATTAAAAGAACAATTATATATTGAAGAAAATAAGTTGCAAGAAGTAAGAGCGGAGTTGGCGCAAAAGGAGAACGAAGCTACGCTACAGGAAGCGGCAAGAGATTATGAAAGAGTAAAGAACTTAACTGCAAAAATTGCAGGTATTAATACAGAAATTAACAAATTAAAAAATATTGGAAATCAAAATGAAGAAATTCGCAATTTAGAGTACTCTTTAAAAATCCGTTATGAAAACGAGTGTCGAAAGTTAGAACAGAAACAAGTAGAAGTTAATGACCAGTTGGAACAGTTGGTGAAGAAACTTTCTAATCTGGACAAAAGCTTGAAGGACATCGATAAAGAAAATAGTAAATTGCAGACTGAAAAAGGATCGCTTCAAAGTGAGATAAAACAGTTTGAACGAACGGAACAACAAACATGTGACGAGTTAGAATTGTCTTATGAAAGAAATCTGTTAGGGGAAATCGAGCAAGCTTACTTCGATGCATTTCAGGAAAAGATGGAAAGAAAAAAAGAAAGCTTACATGCAGAACAAGTGGAAAATAGTGATGAAAGACAAAAACTCGATGAGCGAAGTGGACAAATAAAGGAAAACCTAATTAGTCTAAGAGAAGAACAGGCAGTCCTTGTAGCTAACGATACTCAACTTGCTGAAAAAATTTATAGCTATCATAAAATAGAAGACGCGATTAGGCAGCTGTTTGATAAGTATGGACTTGATTTTACACGCCGATTTAATCATGAAGAAAACGTTTCATTTATCAAAAAACGAATAGGTGAGATGGAAAAAAACGTAAGAGACCTTGAATTCAATAGTCATACAATAACAGAAACAATGAAAGCACTAGAGAAAGGAACACTCCACGTTTCTAATGATTTTCGACAATGGTTAATGAATCATGATTTTGACTTCGAGACGGGCGAGAACTATTTAAGAAAACAAAGTGAAAGTGTCAAAGCAAGACTTCTTCAAGAAAACCCAATCCTACCATATGCATTTCTATTGAATGAGGGTGAATTACAACGTTTAAATGAGATGGAGATAGACTGTAAAACGCAACATATAGTGCCAGTAATATCTTATAGTGATGTAAACAAAATGCTAGTAGTAAACGGAAATGCAGTTAATGTCCAAAATAAATTGCAGCTGTTCAGTTTATATGACAATCGTATGTTTAACTCCTCTAGTTTAGATAATTATTTAGAAGAACTAGCGCATGAGTTAACACAAGTAACCGAGCAACTGTTACATTTCAAAAATGAATTGGAAGTAGCTAGAGAAGAAAAACAACTGCTCAAGCAATTTACGTTTGATAAAGATTATTTGTGGAAGCTTGAAAAAGAAAAAGATAGTTTAGAGCAAAAGATGAAAAGCATTAAAGAAGAAATCTCTAAACTAGATGAAGAACTACAACGGATCGCTAATCGAAAAAGTGAGTTGGAGAAACGAGATAATGAGATTGAGCAACTTTTAAGTATTGAAAAAAAGCGCAAAGAAAAATTTGAGCAGTTTTTAGAAGCGAATGAAAACTATATAAAAAATAGACATGCATTGGAACATACTGTTTCAAGGTTAAAATCGTTACAAAAAGAGAAGGAAGAACTCGAAAAGGAAAAAGAAGTTCTTTCTAATCGAAGAGAAGAATTGAGAATTAGTAAAAATAAAACTGAACTAGGAATTAAAGAAAAAGCGCAGAAGTACAAGCTATATGAAAATGCCCAAGAAGCGGTATTGTTAGAAGAAGAAATTTACATTATGGAAGAAAAACTTCAAAAACTTAAAAGTGAAATAAGTAATAACTTAGAATGGTATGAGAAAAATCTCAAAGAAGCCAAGCAGGAACTTGAAGAGAAGCAGGACACTTTATTGTCATATGAACTGGAAGACAGCCAATATAAAGATGTCACCTTTTACGCCGAAAAGTTAAAAGAGCTACAAAAAGTTTTTAAAGAAATAGAAGCGAAAGAAAAGCAAAATAACTCCCTTTTCCATGAACTAAAAGGGGAGTTTAGAAACGCAGAAGGAAAGTTCGAAGCTGCGGAAAAGGAAGTGAAGAATTTAGCGGGTGCGCCGTTGGAAAAATCACTTATAAAATTAAACTTCAGAGTGAGAAGAAAAGCGGAAAAAGAGTCAATTGCCAAAGCAAACGAGGCAATTCAAAAGTTAGGCGATCAAAGTAAGGCATATGAAAAGCTTTCGAATAAGCTTGAAGGAAAAATTGACCTATCTAATCATGAAGTGAATGCGAAATATGACATAAAAGTAAATGTGAATGCCGATTATGAAGCGTTAGTAAAGCAACATTCTGACATGAAAAAAAGTAATGAAAATCATGAAAAAAATGTTACTCGACAATATAGTAATTTAAAGGCTTCTTATGAACAGAAAAACCAACATATCCAAAACGTAATGACAGGTCTAGACTATTTCGTTGAAGCTGCAGTAAGTGATAAGGATCAATATTACTATTTAGGCGAACGAATGCTACAGAGCAATGAAGCATTGCAGAACTTGATCAGAGCATGTGAGCAAAGGTTAATGAACGTAGAAAAGAACAAAAAAGATATGGTTCAACATAGTTACCTTCATGCAAAACAAGTTTATGATGAAGTGCAAAAGATTGCTGAAAACTCATCGATTAAAATCGATGGGAAGAACAGACCGATTCCAATGCTCAAAATTGAAATGGAAGCATTACGTGAAACAGACGAAGAAAACATCAAAATGATGAAGGAGTATATTGAAGACTCTGTTAAAATCATAAAAAAAGATATGAAAGAAGATAAAAAAATCGAAGAAATCCGTAAAAAGATAAGCAAATATATGTCGACGAAAGAGCTATTAAACGTTTTATCTGACTTAGGGAAAATGAAAGTATCTGCCTATAAAATTGATATCAATGCGAAAAATAGTACGTACAAAACGTGGGAACAAGTAATGAAAGAAAATTCCGGTGGTGAGCGCTTCGTCTCATTTTTTGCCGTCCTTGTCGCACTCATGTCATATACTCGAACTAGCATGAAGTACGTAGATGATTATGATCGAAATACCGATACAAAAGTGTTAATCATGGACAACCCATTTGGACCAATTTCATCAGAGCATTTATTAAAGCCATTATTTAATATTGCAAGCAAATACAATACCCAACTAATTTGTTTAACTGACTTGAAGCAAAACTCAATTCTAAACTGTTTCAATCTCATTTACATGATTAAAATAAGGCAAAACGTCTTTGGGACTAGTGAATACCTTAAACTGGAGCAGCAAATAAAAGAAGATGCAACACTAGAAAAAGATGAGAAACTAGAAAAGGCTGTATTCAAAGCGAAAGAAGTAGAGCAGATGTCTTTGCTCTAAAAGGGAGGTTGTCACTTTCCAGAGATGATGACGAACCAAAAACCCAGCTTAAACTCTTTTAAAAAAGAGTTTAAGCTGGGTTTATTTTGTGTCTAAAACTAACATCTAACTATTTTAGGGACTTTTGGACACCGAAGTATGGTGCTAATACTCTGGACGAGTCAAGTTCATTTCTACAAGAAATTGAGATCGAAGGAAAAAAGACTTTTTCTTCTGTGTGTTAATACTCTGGACGAGTCAAGTTCATTTCTACGACTATAAATCGTTGCATGCAATGTTTGGAGATAAAAAGTATGTGTTAATACTCTGGACGAGTCAAGTTCATTTCTACATCGTAAAGGTAGATGTTAGCATCCCCTATATGGGGTGTTAATACTCTGGACGAGTCAAGTTCATTTCTACCTTCTCAGAGTTTGAAAATGTCGAAGACATCGAAAGTGTGTTAATACTCTGGACGAGTCAAGTTCATTTCTACCTTTTATTTAGATGGATTTTCTTGCCGCTACTAAAAACGGTGTTAATACTCTGGACGAGTCAAGTTCATTTCTACTGTACCCATATTTTACCTTACTGCCCCAAGGCTTTCAAGAGCAAAATTACATGGTGCCGATTTTTTCCGTTTTCTAAAAATATATTATGTAAACTAAAATTTTCCACCTTCCAAAATTCTTCGCATTTCGCGCTCCTTCGACAGAAATTCGACCAAATACTACGCTATTTCTGCCAAATGTCGAAATACATGCTAACTCTTAAAATGAGGTAATTTTCTACCATGTATTATTTCAAGGTCTATTTTCATTCCTTCTATATTAATATGTCCTAAAACTTTTATGTATTACTAAGAAGTTTTGTTTTGGTTATGCGCTCAGTTACATATAAAGATTCTCGTATAGTTGCCTGTCACTCAAAATTTGTAGGGAAAAAATAATGTGCATTACCTCTTAAGTATTTAAAATTCTGAAAAAAGGAATAAAATGACCAATTGATGTTAAAGATGCAAGTAGTAAAAAAGTGGAGGTGTGAGGTATTTGTACTTGTTATTAGTAATAGTTGTCTGGATCTTGTTTGCATATAAGTTTGTAGACTGGTCGCAATGGAAAAAACAATATCCGACGATTCTATATTTTATAGTAATAAATCTTTCGTATAATTTCTTATATTATAATCATACGTTATGGGCATTCAGAGGAGTAACAGCAGATTGGATAAATCATTCCATCATTAATATGGCATTTACATTTTTTATTTGCCCAGTTGGCCTAATTATTTACTTGCAACGTTTTCCGCAACAGAAAGCAATGAATCAATTGATTTACATAGCAGTTTGGGTAATATTTTATTCTGTAATCGAGACTCTTTTTGCATATAAAGGTATGTATGTTTACGATAATGGCTGGAATGGCTGGCTAAATATTATATTAAACTCAGTTTTATTTACTGTGCTGTATATTCATTATAAAAATCCAGTAAGAGCTATACTAATATCCATTCCATTAGCAATACTTTTTTACTTATTTTTCCCGGTACCTTTGGATAGTCTAAAATAAAAAGAGGTGTTAATACACGCATGGTAATTAATGATGTTCTTTCTGTACCTATATTTTTACTATTGCTCTTCTTAACATATATAGCAATGTGGTTTTATTTACGAAAAAAAGGTTAGTTATAGTCCCATGTATGACTTCATGAAAAGTGTCAAATCCAGTCCATTCTCTATGACAAAGGGGAAAAGGCTGGATTTTTTCTATAATAAGGTGTCTTTCACTTGCCTTTTAGCAAGACAATATTCGACACCATTATTAAAAAATGTGTTGTAATATAGGAGTTATATACAGAAAAGAAATAAATGGTAAAGAAAACGCAATAAGAGGCTCAGAAAGAATTGATTATTCATCGATGAGAATAAAATTTTCAAAGAGCTATTCCTATGTGTATAAATGAAGAAGAATAAAGTTTAGGGGGATAAAATGAGTAAAAATGCAAGTGTTGTAGATTTATTAGGGGATCATTTCATTAATTCTTTAGCGAAAAATATATCTAGAAGAAGGGCTTTAGTAATCTTCTTAGGAGCATTTTTAGTTAGTTTATTTATTTTGTTTTATACAAATTTCAAAATCTTTTTCCTTTACTGGATATCTGTTTATGTTTGTATTCAACTATTCAACATAAAGGTTAGTTTTAATAGAAAAAGAGATTTGAAGAAGTCTGGGATTAATGAAATTGACAGAATGGATGGTATTGCATTTGAACAGTATTTATCTCATCTATTTAAGCGCAAGGGCTATAAAGTTAGGATAACAAGCTCCCAGGGAGACTTCGGGGCGGATTTACTGTTAGAAAAAGAAGACGAACGAATTTGTGTACAAGCAAAGCGCTACAGCAAACAAGTTGGTATTAAAGCTGTGCAAGAAGTAATTGGATCGCTAGCACACTATAGTGCAGATATTGGCTGGGTTGTTACAAATAGTACATATACTAGACCTGCAATACAGCTAGCAAAAGCTAATGGCATAAAACTAGTTGGCCGCAATGAACTAATAAGATTAATTATAGAGACAAACCACATAGGGGAAAATGGTGTTTCAGACGCTAATGGCCGAGGTGATGAAACGACAATTCGTGAACTGATGTGCGACGATTGTGGAGCGAAAATGGTCTTGCGACAAGGGAAGCGCGGTAAGTTTTTCGGTTGTAGTTCGTTTCCTGGATGTAGAAATACAGTAAGTATATAGATTGCTTTTCTGTGATTTCTAAGGAAAAGATAATCTAAAAATAATAGCCGTAATTTCAGCAGGCGGAATTACGGCTTTAGCTTTTCAGTGAATCACTTTCTTGAACCATCACTGTTTTCTATTAATTTCGGATCAAAATCCCAAGTAGGGTGTACGTTTATCCTATCTAAAAAACTCCACAGTTCCTCATAGCAAGCTTTTGGGTCATCATCTTGACTTAGTAATATTTCTTTATAACGTGGGAGATTATATTTGTGATAATCATCGTAAATAGGGGTGAGCACTGCTACTTTTTTGAGATAGTTAATTCCTTGTAGGTAGTCTTCCTGCCTTTTGTATGTGACTGCTAGAAAAAGGTTGCCATAGTAAAGCATACTGTTTTGCCGATAAGGTAAATCTTTGGCTTCTATTTCTTCTAATTTTGCCTTACACTCCACAATTGCCTCTGCTTCCTTTCCTGTTTGTGAAAGGAAATACCACTTGTTATACCAAATCTCTCCCCGTACACCAAAATTAAGCTGATCATCACTAACGAAATCTAATATTTTTAATGCATCTAAAGAAAGTTCTAAACATTTTTTAGCATCGTTATATACATCCCAATGCAAAGAAATTAAGTCTTGGTATGCCCAAATGACATGATCATAGTTAATATAGTCATCGTCGTATTGTTCTGTATTAAGGTGCAAGTCAATCGATGATTCCAACAAGGATATTGCGTCCGTTTTCCGTTCGGGATGCTGATCATCGAAGTGACGTCTCAAAATTCTAGCTAATGTTGCATGAGACTCTGCAGCACTATAATACATAAAATTTTTTAGTACGATAGTATATAACTCATCTTTTTCTATTAGATAAGTTACATATTCATTAAACTTCTCTTCAGGTAACAAGCAATTCACTCCCATTTACATTTCGAATTTTTTCATACATATATAAGCTATATTCAAACCTTTACTTACCCATGCATAAACGGAAGAATATACTATGAAAAACCTATGAATCTTTTGAAAAAGACACCTATTATGTGATTTTGCAAAAGAAAAGGTGCAGGAGTACCTACACCTTATGAAATTAAAAAAACTATTATTTTTAACTATTTAATTCAACAACATCTAAACGTTTATTTATATTGGCTTTAAAAATTCTAGCAACTTGTTGATGAGTAATAGAGATATTATTTCTTCTAATGTGCTCAAAAGTTTCCAATAATGCATCCATAATGATAGAGTTACAAACATCTATACCTAAATTTGAAGCAAATTGAGTATTAAACTGTTTATTAATGTGTTGCAATGTACGTTCGTTAATAAAAAGTGTTCCATTGTTATTGAAACGGATTAAATGATTAGTCACCCACATATTACCACCTCCACGTATTGGTCAATATATGTCCGCAAGCTTCGGTCATAGCTATTAATACCTCCTGAATAATTCGGTACTGTAGGATTAAAGATATTAAATGACAATAAAATCAGCTCCTTTAAGTTTTTACATGAACAGTTTATTTTTGGGGTGTAGGAAAGCTGCCTACGGTGAAAAAAGTTTTTATTGCCTGTCACTACCCGATTTTTGTTGAACGGGAATTTTGAAAGTTACTCCAAACGAAAATGAAGAGAAAAAAATCCAACTCGTACTCTTGCAAATAAGAGTGTGAGCTGGATTTTTTGGTGTGTGCTGAGAACTAAAAGAGAGTAAATCTGAAAATTCAAAGCGTTTATACTCTGTACGAGTCAAGTTCATTTCTACGTGGGCAAAACCACATGCAGTGAAAGGTATTAAGTGGTGTTAATACTCTGTACGAGTCAAGTTCATTTCTACGAAATGATGGCAGAAGTATCAACTAGCCCAAAAAAGTTTTCGTGTTAATACTCTGTACGAGTCAAGTTCATTTCTACATCAACTTCAAGATATTGGGCATGAAGAAGCAGGAGCGTGTTAATACTCTGGACGAGTCATATTCATTTCTACAAAGAACATCTTCAAACTGTTGCCCAGCAGTAAATGTGTTAATACTCTGGACGAGTCATATTCATTTCTACACGTACTTCTGTTTGTGACTGAAAAGGACACAGAATGGAAGTGTTAATACTCTGGACGAGTCATATTCATTTCTACGTATCTAGTTCGGAGATTTTATATACGGCGTCTGAATGTGTTAATACTCTGGACGAGTCATATTCATTTCTACGAAAATGAATTTAAAGACGTTACTACATATTTGAACGGTGTGTTAATACTCTGGACGAGTCATATTCATTTCTACATGCTAACTTTTTGAAGCATCTAAATGATAAGCATGGTGTGTTAATACTCTGGACGAGTCATATTCATTTCTACGTCTCTGTCCCTATTATCATCGACGTTGTAGAGCGTAAGGTGTGTTAATACTCTGGACGAGTCATATTCATTTCTACGGCAAAGTGGACTCCAAGACCTCTGGGACGTTTGTGTGTTAATACTCTGGACGAGTCATATTCATTTCTACTTGAAATAGCAATCTCAGAAATAGACATCCAAAAACAAGATGTGTTAATACTCTGGACGAGTCATATTCATTTCTACAAATAATATAAGGTGGCGATTTTAATGGAATTGAAAAAAATGTGTTAATACTCTGGACGAGTCATATTCATTTCTACAATGGGCAGTTTTATTAGGATACGCAAGTATCTTAGTGTTAATACTCTGGACGAGTCATATTCATTTCTACTTTAAACTCCAATATTAACGAATTCACGTCCAACTATGTGTTAATACTCTGGACGAGTCATATTCATTTCTACTGTACCCATATTTTACCTTACTGCCCCAAGGCTTTCAAGAGCCTAATTACATGGTGCGGATTTTTTATGTTTTTCAAAAATATATTATGTAAACTAAAATTTTCGACCTGGCAAAATACTACACTTTTCATGCCGCTTCGACAGAAATTCGACTAAATACTACGCTATTTCAGGCAAATGTCGAATTACATGCTAAGGCTTAAAATGAGGCAATTTTCCACCATGTAGCACTTCAAGAACTAGTTCCATTTCTTCTATATTAATATGCCCTTATATTTTTATGTATTACTAAGAATTTTGTATTGGTCATGCGCTCAGTTCCCGGAAGTGGTGCCTGTCACCATGAAAAAAGCCACACTTTGCATTTCCATGCAAGATGCGGCTTATAACTTGAGAATTAACTGTAGATTTAAGCAGCTTTCGGATTAGGACCAAATTGGTTTGCGTCTTTACTATCTTCACATAAGAAGAATAATAAAATAATACCACCGATTAGAGGAATTAAACTAATAAGTAACCACCAACCACTTCTTCCTGTATCATGCAATCTTCTTACACTTACTGCTAATGATGGCAATAATACTGCTAAGAGATATAAGTTTCCTAATAATCCAACTTCGAAAAGAATTCCATCAATAAAACCTAGGACGAATGCTACGATCATATTAAAAAGAACGAACATCCAGTATTCCTTTCTTCTAGCTCTACCACTGAAGTTTACATAGTTTTTTAATACTTTCAAATACCACTCCATTTTAATACCTCCTAAATAAAATAAAATATATTTCTACGAAAATTATATCATTAATAAAATTGTTAATATATAGAATTTTTTGAAAAAACCCTTCATTAGTCGGCTTCTCCATTAATTAATGCAAGAAGGCATAAACTATTCATACACTATTTCTAAGAACTCATTTATATCCTCATCTGATGTATATGATTTACCTTCAATGATAACTTCTGTTAATTCAAACGATTTATTATCTGGATCTAAAATGAATTTAACTTCTACATCTAACTCATCGAGACCATCTTTAGAAGGAGCGAGACCTCTAAAAAGGACAACATCATATGGAGTATTCTGCGATATATACTCCCATTCACCCTCTAAGAAAAAATCATCAAAAGCTTCTTCAACCGTTTTCTCAGGGTAATCGTAAAATGCGCCCCCTTGCACAGCATATATAGCGTCCAAATTACTTGGAGCTATGTAGGAAGTCAGAAAACTATAAGCCAGAAAAACGCCTAAAGCAATAAGGACTCCAAGCCACCTGTTTCCGCCTTTTCTTTTCGCGATTTTAATAGTTTCATCAAAGTTTGAATCTTCCTTCTTTATCTTTTCTATCTTTCTATCAACATGAGATTTATACAATTTATTTCCGAAAATAGCCATTAAGATAGATGCTGCTAGACCGATAACGCTATCGACTGGATCAATGAAACTTTCAGTTGAGTACTGATAATTAATGACATAGACTAATAGAAAGTCAATTAACAGAAAAGCTAAGGCGATAAATAAAAGCTCTCTGTACATTTTCCTGTAGCCTAACCAAAATACTCCCAAGAAAAATGCAGCAATGTTACCGGCACCACCCGAGCCAGTTTCATCCATCTTAACCCACTTTTCCTTATAGTAAGGATATTTAGAACCAACATATGCTTCTGCAAGAACTTCATCTTGATTCGGTTCTTCTGTAGATAAATCTTCACTCTGACTTTCTACAATTACTTCTTCTTCACTTGTTTTATTTGCTTTGATTTCTTCAAATTTTTCATCTTCTCTTGCATTCGATTCATCATTCTTAGCGGCTATTCTTATTACTTTTTCACCACAAGCTGAACAAAATAAGGCGTCTTCTGTAACTTTATTACCACACTTTGAACAATACAACGTGATCACTCATTTCTTTTCTATTTATCTACTTTTCTATTTCTTAATTATACACTTCTTGGAAAAGTAATTAAAATTTGGTGTGTGTATTTTTTGGTGCCTGTCACCTTTACTGCCTATTAAAAACTAGAAAAACAAGGTAAAATGAGGAGGGCAGATAATTTAAACTGGAGGTATTTATGAAGTTCATAAAAAATAAGAAGATTGCAGTTATCGCTAGTAGTAGTTTATTGCTATTAATTTCTAGTATTATTATCTATAGTTTTTTTAATTCAAATACGGATACTCCGACTAACACTGAACCATCAGACGAAGGTATTACTGATACATATAGCGTGGAGCAAAGCTTAACAGTTAACCCGAATGTACTGCATTTAAAACAGGGGGAAAGTGCTGAAATTGCAGAAGTTTTTGCAACAGTAACTAATCTTAGCAATAGTGATAAAGAAATGCTTAACATTTTAGAAGATAATGATAGAGTAGATGATTTTGAAATTAGTATTTCATCCGAAAACGTCATAAGGATTGAGAAAACAGAAACTAGTATTTTTATCACTGTTATGGACACAGTTACTGAAAATTATGCAATCCTTACAATTAAAGCTACTGTCGATGGTGAAACAGTAAGTGCTGAAATTACAGTCAATATTACCGATATACCTGGCGCTGTCACAATAGAGACAGCCGTAAAGCAGTATAACGGAATAAGCGAAGCACTTAAAGCTTTAGGAACAGAACAAGGTTGGAACTATGAAACTAGCTTAAAAGGTGCTGACTATTTATTAATTGAAAAAACTGCGAGAAACTTTGTTACAGTTAGCTTTTTCGAAAAGGAACTGCTTGCGGACAAAACGGTTATTCACCAGTTAGTCGGCACTGAAGAAGTAAAGAACGGTACAAGTCCGATTCCAAACGGTCTATCACCTGATATAAGAGCAGAACTTATCAAGGAAGATGAGCTTAACGCGACAGTGTACACGTTAATTTTTGACACAGAGTTAGGTACAGGCGGGAAATACTTCACCTTTACTTTAATTCGTGAAGGCGCATCTTGGAAAGTGGATACGTACAAAGTTACAGAGGGCGACTTAAAGTTAACGTGGGAAGAAGCGAAAAAGTACCTTAGTAAAATTACGAATGAAAGTGTAGTTAAAAAAGGTACGCCTGAAAACATGAAGGAAGAAAAGAATGAGAGCGGCGAAAAAGTTTTCTTTTTCACAATAAAAGAAAGTAACTATGAGATGAATCGCCAAACAGGGAAAATAACAGAGATTATCGAAGAAACTTCTGAGGAAACAGAAGAATCAGATGAAACGGAAACGACAGAACCATCTGATCCACCAAAGCAAAAGATGACAGCAAGTGACTATATGAAACTTCGTGCTAACTTCCATGCGGCAATGATCGGGCTAGGCAGTAAAAATGGTTGGAACACAGACAGACCGTTAACGGCAGATGAATATAACATAGTAAAAAAAGAAGCACTAAAATATATTACAGAAAGTTATTACAACTATTTAAGAGATCAAAAAGTCCATTATGATATGAAAGAAGTAGCTTTGTTTAATGTTCTACTAGGATATCAAGTGGATTTTGAAAATCGATACCATCATCGAAGATTAGGTATTGATGTAGGCGTAGGACATTTAAAAGTAAGAGAACAAGGTAGTAATTATATCATCTATACTAGAATAGATTTTCCGTATCGAGTTGATCCTAATTTATTCTTTATGGATGAGGCATATAAAACGAATTATAGGTTTGTAAAGCGAAATGGTGTCTGGTTAATCGATAGCATGCTTTCATATAATGCAACTCATTACCCAGTTGAAATGAATTGGGAAGAGGCGAAACTTTATCTTGAGAGAGATTTGCACTGGCCGACACTAACAAAAGTAGGCAAAGAAACTACAAATAATGGTGAAGTATTTACCTTCACAGTTGATGGAGAGTCTTACTCTATTAGAATTAAAGACATGCATGTTTTTGATCAATATGGTCATAAATTACCAGATCCAATGTTATTGCAGTATATGAATGAATAGTGTTCGGTTACCGTTTTTTTGGTTGCCAGTCACCTCGAAAAACAATTTCCAGCTCATGCTCTCAATCAAGAGAATATGAGCTGCTTTTGTTTGCCCAACCAAGATTCTTGTTAAATGTATGGGATAATTCGCTTGATTTTTTTTTGTGCTAAAAAAACATCTTAAATCCCAAAGTTTATTTCTATTTAAGAAATGAGTTAAAATAGAAGTAATAGTTATCAATTTTCACAAAGACATTTACCATAAGGAGCATGACAATTGCTAATTCAATGTACGAAGAAACTACTAGACCAATTAAAAATAAAGCCAGAAGTTGCAAGTGAAGAGGAGACAGCTCTCACATCCTGGCATGCCAATATCATTACGATCATGCGTAGAAAGACGGTTGTTTTAGTAAATGATAAAAATCGCTATGTAATCGTCCTGTTTGGCTTAAAAGCAAAGGACTTTAAAAACTTTAATACGCTTGTTGTTCAGGCAATTCGCAATACTTTTACTGAAGAAAACATCCAACAATCTGTCATTGATGACTTTTTGGAGAATGCATCGACAATTACATATACAAAAACGAAAGACCGTAAGTCAGTAGCTCGAATGAATAAAGGCTGCGACTATGTTTATTTTTATGAGCGAGATATTGATCAATCTTCCATCTTTCAACCAATTGTTAGTATGAAAGCAAGCGGCGAATTAGTAGGGGAAGGTATGAAAAACGCTATACGACCTAATGAAGAAATGTTTCAAGATTTAGCTGACTATACTGGGAAAAAAGTATTTGAAGTGAAAGCTTACGTGATGAAAGTTTTCCTTCATTTAGAGAATCATGAAGTATGGCGTAGATTAGTCGTTCCAGCTAACATGACATTTGCGCAATTTCATAATGCGTTGCAAATAGCTTTTGATTGGGAAGACTATCATTTACATGAATTTTATATATATATGAATGCGGATAAGAAGGAATTTACGTGGACAAAAAACCCGTATCATCCAGATGGGCATCACCCTGTCATTAATTTACTTTGTGATGAAGAGTCTTTCGGCTATCGGGATGAAGATGATCTGCCAGCAAAACTTGATAAGGATGTAAGACTAGAGGAATATCTTCCTGCAAGAGGGAAATATGTGTATGACTTTGGTGATAATTGGGAGCATTATTTTGAAGTAGAACGAGAAATAGAAGACTTCGATAAAAACTACCCGCAATGTCTTGAACTGAAAGGGGAAACACCTCCGGAAGATGTCGGTGGTGAAGGTGGTTATGAGCATTACTTAGAAGTAATTGCTAATAAAGACCATCCTGATTATGAGCATTTTATGCAGTGGGGAAAAAGAAATTTATATAGAGACTATAACATAGGTGTCATAAATAGACGGTTAAAGTGGGATAGGTAATTTTTATCCGGTGCTTGTCCAATGAAGCGATTATAAAATCTAAAGGGGTGCAACATGAAGACGACAGTTATAGAGAAAAATTCTACGCCTTCGCCGATTAAGGAAACAGCGAATAAAGACATTGATGCGGTTTTACAAAAGCAAAAATCGTTTTTTGCTACAGGAAAGACGCGTCCACTTCAAGCAAGGGAAGATGCATTGCGGAAACTTCGCACATTAATTAGTGACAATGAACAAGCAATACTTCAGGCTTTAATGAAAGACTTGAACAAATCAGAAGCCGAGGCGTATATTACCGAAATTGCCGTATTAAAAGAGGAAATAAAGTTCATTTTGAAAAACCTCCACAACTGGGCCAAACCGAAAAAAGTAAAGACAGCCCTAACGCACATTGGCACAAAGGGCATTCAGATTCCCGAACCATACGGAGTAAGTTTAATTATTGCTCCTTGGAACTATCCGTTTCAACTAGCACTTTCACCTTTACTTGGCGCAATTGCGGCAGGGAATACTGCAATCCTCAAGCCGTCTGAATTGACACCAACCGTCGCAGCCTTATTAAGCAAAATCATTAATGAACATTTTGATCCAGGCTATATTCATGTAATAGAAGGTGGCGTTGAAACAAATCAATATTTACTGAAGCAGCGATTCGATTATATCTTTTTCACAGGAAGCGTACCGGTAGGGAAAATCGTGATGGAAGCGGCAGCGAAAAATCTTACGCCACTGACATTAGAGCTTGGTGGGAAAAGTCCTTGTATTGTCCATGAGGATGCAGATATTTCATTAGCAGCGAAGCGTATTGCATTCGGAAAAGTAACAAATGCCGGACAAACATGTATTGCCCCTGATTACTTATTCGTTCATAAAAAAGTAAAAGATGCTTTCATTCAAGCATACAAACAAGCGATAACAGAATTTTATGGGGACGAGCCCATCAAAAATGAAACGTACGGAAAAATCGTCAATCAACGCCACTTTGATAGAGTTAGCTCTTATTTATCTGATGGGGATATCATTGTAGGTGGAAAAGTAGACGAAGCGCTTCATAAAATTGAGCCGACGATCCTTGTTCCGAAAAGCTTAGAAGTGCCAGTCATGCAAGAGGAAATTTTCGGTCCAATTATGCCTATGATAGAGTACGAAAATCTTGAAGAAGTTGTTGCATTTGTAAACAGTCGACCGAAACCATTAGCACTTTACTTGTTCAGTAATGAAAAAAAGGTGCAGAAGAAAATCAATACAGAAATCTCGTATGGTGGTGGCTGTATCAATGATACGCTACTTCATGTCGCAACGCCTTACCTTCCTTTTGGCGGAGTAGGCGAAAGTGGATTAGGAAGTTATCACGGAGAAAGCAGTTTTAAAACTTTTTCTCATTACAAAAGCGTCTTAAAGCAGACGACTAAGTTCGACTTCTCCTTCCGCTATCCAAATGCGAAATATGGCTTGAAAATAATAAAAAAATTGATGGGATGATTGGTGGTGCCTGTGGTCAATCCCTTCAAAAATAGACAAACTTAAAACACTACACTATTTATAAATTTTTGTAACTTAGGTAGTAACTATTAGAGAAACCGAATCCAAGTTTATAATGGATTCGGTTTTCGTTGTAATATAGAATAATTTTCTTTTTCATGGAGTTTTGATAAAAGAAACTCTCAATAACAGCGTTTTTCCACAGTTAGATTTTAGAGACATACTTGGTGTAATCTGTTATTTTTTTCAAAATTATTTTGAATATTTAATATCTTCACTTCTACACCCCAACTCTATATAGTATAAATATACTATAATGGGAATTTATTCCTGCTAAACATTAAAAAGGAGGTATATATAGTGAAAGAATTTTTACATTTTGACAAGATGATAACACCAGCAATTATTAAATTTATTTTCTGGGCATGTGCAAGTTTATCAATTCTGGCAGGATTTGCAATGATGTTTCAAGGTGGTTTGCAGGTACTAGTAGGGTTATTTATTATGTCTGTAGGTCCAATAGTATCTCGCATTTATTGTGAATTATTAATTGTGCTTTTTAAAATGCATGAATCATTACACGCAATTAACAAAAACAATTCACATGAGCGTATTAGCGCTTAGTAATATAGTTACTTGAATGAAAAATAAGAGGAAGACCCTCTTATTTTTCATTCCTAATTTTCTTCTAATGAATTTTTATGAGAACATCATTGTATTTATCGTTATTAAAAACTTTTTTGGGTAAGCAAACAATCGATCGAGCAATAAACATTATATTAGAATGCATAGATTCTGTAAAAAGATAACGACATTTCAGTAGAAAATAAAAAGAAAAGCATGAGAGAAAGTTAAAATTTATGAAACGCACATTGCAAATAAGGTGAAAGATGGGAGAGATTGTATGATTAAAAATGTAAAAATGGGTTTATCTGCACTATTATTATTGTCTTTTTTCTTACCTTGGTTTTCAATGGATTTTTTAATTACAGATGCTAATATTTCCGGGTTTAAGCTTGTAGAAGTTTTCACATCTGAACTCGTAGTAATGCTAGATTCCTTTGCTAATATCTTTTATGTTCTTTACCTTATTCCTGTCTTAGCAGTAATTTCTTTGATTACAGCGAAATCTCGTGTTTGGAGCATGATAGCTGGAATATTTACTTTATTAATATGTTTAGTTGCAGTGAGTATGGCAAGGGATGGAGCTCCTATTTTCACATTTTTAGCTTATGGAGGATACTTAACGTTTCTGTCTGCGATAGGTTTACTCGTTACATCTTTTTTGAAAGTTGAAGATGTAAGTTCAATTTCTCCATCGGTTGAAGCTTAGGTTTCATATTGTGATTTCCATGATTAAGTTGAACCAAAAACAAGCGCAAGCTCTTTTATCTTAAGAGGCTTGCGCTTCTTTGTCTAGGTATAAAGTTCCTTATATTAAACGTGAAGTAGCTTTAATAGTACCTGTCATCATATAAATTTTAAATAGAAGGAATTACAAATTATAAGTAGTTGTTATTTCTTCAATAGTGTAGGAGAGTACCTGTATTATAGATAATATATATGTAGATAATATTGAAAATTTTAAATTAGGAGGTGAAGCCTTAATGGCTTTAACCATATATTATTTTCGGTGTGACTGTGGCTGGCAAGAAGAGTGGATTTCGTTAATTTCAAAAAGGAAAAGGACAATTTATCAGAAATTAGAAAAGGAGCTTCAATTAGCTACAAATCATCACGCATTGAATGAATGGAGAAGTGTTTATCATCGCTTTGTAAATGGAGAAATCCTAGAGGAAGAAATAAAATGCCGTAAAAGTTTAGTCATATGTACTCATTGTAAACATAGTGCTGAACAAATAGTGATTTATGATAAAAAGTTAGACAAGCCGATTCACGCAGTTTTGTGTAATAACTGTGGAATTGACGATGTGCAAATATTCCACAATCCAATGCAATTACCATGTCCAGTATGTAAGCAGGTTGTTAAAAGGAGGGAAACCCCATAAGTGGTGCCTGTCACTTCCCGAGATTTGTCGAACGAATAAAATAAAGAACCAGTCCGGAGTGAGGCTGTATTTTTTATGTCTGTTACCCCAAAAAGTTTCAAAAAGTAGGTTTAAGGGAAATAGATGATTGCTTGAACTATTTCTTCAGAACAAAGGAGGGAGAAGAGTCATGGGGCGAAAGCCGCGTAGCTGGAATCCAGCGTTCTTTTATCACATTGTTAGCCGTGGTAATCGACGTGAAGCTCTCTTTTTAGATGTAGGAGATTATAAAACTTTCTTTTATATGCTAATGAAAATTCATACTAGAATTCCATTTGAGTTACCGTGTTATTGCTTAATGACAAATCATTATCACCTGTTGATGATGATCGGTGGTGCCAGTCACTTCCCGAAGAAGTTTCCCAAAATTTGCAGAAAAAAACTCCGTTGTCCATTTGCTGGCTAACGGAGTTTTTTTATTTATTTTCCCCAAGCAGGTGCAGTTCCGCCTTTAATAACTTCTTTAGCATCGCCACCATCTACAGGCATGATAAATATTGAATTATCTTTCTCGAAAGCGATATGCTTTCCATCTGGCGCCCATGCAGGTCTTGCCATCGTAACGTCGGTCACTAACTCTTTTCCATTTGATCCGTCAGCATTCATAATCCACAAACTATAATCTTCGGTTCCAGTAGGAGCACGTATTACAGCAATTTTATCCCCATCGTAGTTATAAGTTGCAAAGAAATAGTCAACGTTTGGATCGTCAATTAGAATTTCGGCGTCCTTAGTATCCAAATCAATCGTTATTAATTTAAAATACTCGCCATTATTACTAATTTGCGTTGCAATAACAGTTTTTGTAGTAGGTGACCAATGTGGCCAACTTCTAGGATAAATGCTATCGTACGTTTTGCCGAAATCTCCACTTTCCGTATGAGCAGTAGCAATCGTCATACCGTAAGATTCCATATCGAATGTGACCATTGCTGCATCAGGTGAAAAGACAGGGTGGTCAGCGAACCATTGATTTGCAACTAATTTTTCCTCGCCACCAGCTGATGCTATCATATAAATTTTTGTTTTATTATTACTATACGTTATGTATTTTCCATCCAGTGAAACACTAGGATTGGCGTCTGGTTTTTCACTCTCACCAGTCGTGCTTATTTGCGTTATACCTGTGCCGTCTGTATTTGCTGAAAAAATGAAATTATCCTTCATAAAATATAACTTTCCAGCTAACGTCTCGCTTTTCGCCGCGGGTTCTTTTACCACAGGTTCTTTTCCACCACTTTTACCATTCTGAGTAGGAACTGGTGTTGCTTCTTCCGTACACGCCGAAAGTAAAAAAACAATACAAATGAAATAAATGATCCGTTTCATTTTCCCCCTGCTTTCTTCTATTAAAATAGTGTTAAATTCTTCCTTGTAATCTATTATACAACATTTAAGTACAAGTGAAGGAGAGGGAAGTAGTGGCTTGATGGATGTAAGTCAATTTCTGGATAAGGTCAGATAAATCGCATGTTAGTCGCGCATTCCAGACAGTGTGATAAAAGCTATTTTTTCTTATTACCGATATTAAGCCCTTAAGTATGTTGGTATATAGGGGTGTAGGAAATGATTCTACATGCCCGAAGTATCATTAGAAATGTATTAGAAATTAAATTTTTAAAAGGGGTTGAACAATTTGGCGAAACGATGGAGTGAAGAGGAAAATGCAATTTGTTTAAAAAGTATGCCCGAATATAGAATGTATATGGTTCAAAATAACTTTAAGGCGAAAAGTGAAGCTGGTAAAAGTTTTACAGAAAGTATGCTGCAAGAAAATTCTCATATATGGCAGGATCGTAATAGGAATAGTTTATATCTGCACATGAAATATTTAGATTGCCTTACTGCAGGTGAAAAACCAACGAAAGTAATTAAAGACCAGCACTTATTCGGGCAAATTCCACGGGGAAAGGATAAATAATATAGCCTTTAATGCCAGTTACTTTCCGGATTTAATCAAATCAAAAAACCAGCACAAACATCTAAGTTTGCGCTGGTTTTGTTTTTGTATAAGCGTAGATGAAAATACTCTGGAGAGTCAAGTTCATTTCTACATGAATAACCAAGGAATCCAAGCGATCTTCCAGTTAGTGTGTTAATACTCTGTACGAGTCAAGTTCATTTCTACTTGGGTACCGCACGGTCGAAGAAGGTAGTTCTAAAAAGAACGCGTGTTAATACTCTGGACGAGTCAAGTACATTTCTACCTTATCAAACTACATCGGGAATGACTCTTGACGAAGGTGTGTTAATACTCTGGACGAGTCAAGTACATTTCTACACAAGCGATGAAGAAAAAAAGTCGTGTTGTATTAAAGTGTTAATACTCTGGACGAGTCAAGTTCATTTCTACAAAACGCTATGACGCTGCTTTAGCAGAAGTGTTAGGCGGTGTTAATACTCTGGACGAGTCAAGTTCATATCTACTAAACCCAAAAAAAGGAGATGATTTCATGTTTCATTGTGTTAATACTCTGGACGAGTCAAGTTCATTTCTACATCAAATAAAAATTTCGGAGGGGTTCACATGAATACGATGTGTTAATACTCTGGACGAGTCAAGTTCATTTCTACTGTACCCATATTTTACCTTACTGCCCCAAGGCTTTCAAGAGCCAAATTACATGGTGCGGATTTTTTCCGTTTTTCAAAAAAATATTATGTAAACTAAATTTTTTCACCTTTCAAAATTCCTCACATTTCGTGCCGCTTCGACAAGAATTCGACCAAAAACTACCCTACTTTTAGCAAATGTCAAATTACATGCTAAGGCTTAAAATGAAGCAATTTTCCACCATGTAATCCATTTATATTCAATTCCTTCAATATTAATGTGTCCATAGATGAAAAAATGTTGCATTTTAGTGGTATCTAGCCCTTATATAACGTTTTTACTAGGCTAAAGGTATAAATGAAACAAGACAAACATATGTAAATAGAAGTTACTAGTAATAAAGTTATGGAAGGAGAATTTATGGAGGATAGAATTAAGTTAAAGTTAGATGAGTTAGTAAGAGAATCTTGGGATACATACAAAAATGCACTAACAAGTGAACGGTTAAAAGGAATTATTGCAACAGAAAGCATGCCTCAATCCATGCCAATTTTATATTTTGGTGATCTTCAGAAGTATCTACAGTCAGAAGTTAAAATCATTACAGTAGGCGTTAACCCTTCAAGAAACGAGTTCCCACATAAACCAGAGAAAAACGTTCAGTCCTTTATGAGATTTCCAACTGCAGAAAATCTAACGTTTAAGGATATTCAATCAAAGAGTGAAGCTAGCGAAACTTACCTTAAATCATTAAATAATTACTTTCGTATAAGGCCATTAAATTGGTTTTATTCTTATGAGCCAATCTTAAATGGAATGAACAGTAGTTATTGGGATGACTATCAATGTAAAGTATTAAGAAATTGTCAGGTTAATAGAAAGGGAAAGCCTAAAAATACAGTAATTCAAACGGATATTTTTTCTATCTTACCTACAGATCCTGTTTTTGGACAACTTACTACTAGAGAGCAAAGTGAGTTAAAAAGAGCAGGAAGGAATTTGTGGAAAAAGTTAGTTCAAATCTTAAAACCAGATGTAATTTTATTAGATTTAAAAAGAAGGGACATGGAGTCCGTTATTGAAACTGACTTTAAAAGTTTGTTCGGTGAATATGAAGACAGAGAAGTATTATACAAAAAAGAAATAATGGCAGATGGAGCAGTAATCAATGAGGATAGACAAAGAGAAAAAGTATATTACCTTAGTGAAAAAGATAAACCTCTTATAATTTATCACTTCAAAAGGAGTTTTTTGCCATATCAAAACTTTTCTAGTAAGCAAAAATATGAAATTGGACAATGTGCGCTAGAGCTATTAAGTAATGAGTATAAAGGGGGAGAAAAGGTTGAGTGAGAACAAGCAATTATTTGTGCAATTCATGCATCCGGGAGTAGAACATAAGCCTAATACAGGTGAAAAGTGGAACAAAAGTCCACATAAGCGTAAATTTATGCGTAGTAAAGGGCGTTATATAGAAAATGGTGAAGTGAAAGAAGATCTTTTGCAATTTTGGGGAGAATGGGAAGCGCAAGCATTTTTAATTGAGCAACTAAGCCGTTCAAATACCAGCGAGCCAGAGTATCTTTATGAACCATATTATTCTTTACCTGACTCTTATGAGGGGTTACAAAATACGGACCCTTTTGTATTTGGAGAGAATTTTTACTACACATGTTGTCGGCAGTATAAGAAGTATAAAGGTAAATTTCGTTCAACGAGTGTTAGGCATTTAGCGCCAGGATCAATTATATTATTTGGTTCTCGAAAGAACAATGACTTTATTTTAGATACAGTTTTTGTTGTTGGAGAAAACTTTACTGATTACAACAGTAAAAACATAGTGAGTGATATTAAGGCAAATGTTTCACAAACATATTTTGAAACTACAATACTACCTTTATATCCTAGTTTATATACATCTGATACTGCCGATGCCCAAACTCAGCTTTCTTGTAACATACCAAAAGAGCGGGAGTCTGATAGAGAGGAAGAGTTGTACAATGGTGGCTTAATTTGTTCCGGAGATTTGTCATTCCGTCTCTACAAAGGGGTTAGTTTTAGCGAGCGTGACAAATATAAAGGAATGTATAGCTTCTTTCCTTGTAAAAAGTATGATGATAATTCAGTAGGGTTTGCAAGACCTAGCATTAAAATTAATGACTATATTACTGATAACTTATCAATGGGGTTCAAGAAAACAGAGATTGAGAATGAAAAAGCAAAAGATTTATGGGCGGATGTTGTAAAACAAGTTCAAGCTCAAGGTTTATGTTTGGGGATTTATGCGGATTTACCGAAAAAGAATTAATTTACAAGGAAAACTTCAGCAAATGTTATTAATGAATTTGATATGGTAGAAAAAGATGACAATCAAGATATACAATCAACTCTTAATGCAATCAATAAAAGTATTTATATGTCTAGACTCTCAATTAATGAAAGTGATTCTGAATTTGATGAGAAATTCCATACATGGAGAATGGCGGAAAACCGTTATCTTCGTACGAACCAGTTAATCGACCTTAATGCACCGAAGTTTATTAAGGTATATGAAATCAGCTGGCTAGCAACAATGATTGATCATTTGGACAAACGGCATAAAGGAATTGAGCCGAAATTTACCGAGGAACAACTTGAAGAGTTAGAGGATCAAATAAGATTTCAAAGTATTTTTGATTAAGGTATCTGTCACTTCTCGGAATTAGTCAAACTAAAAACCCAGAGTAAACTCTTTTATGTTAAAGAGTTTGCGCTGGGTTTTGTTTTTTGAAGTAAGGAAATAGATCACACAGATGAAAATACTCTGGACGAGTCAAGTTCATTTCTACACTAGTCCGTAAAAGTCTGCTCTATAACAAAGGGGTGTGTTAATACTCTGGACGAGTCATATTCATTTCTACAGAAATATCATCAATAAAGTGAATATCTTTGATGAAGTGTTAATACTCTGGACGAGTCATATTCATTTCTACTCTTCCACTCCGACGTCGTAACATGCGTCGGAAAGGAGAGTGTTAATACTCTGGACGAGTCATATTCATTTCTACTGTAATTCGTACTTCACATCACCGTCGCGACTTTGATGTGTGTTAATACTCTGGACGAGTCATATTCATTTCTACTGTACCCATATTTTACCTTACTGCCCCAAGGCTTTCAAGAGCCAAATTACATGGTGCGGATTTTTTCCGTTTTTCAAAAATATATTATGTAAACTAAAATTTTCCACCTTCCAAAATTCCTCAAATTTCGTGCTACTTCGACGGAAATTCGACCAAAAATGACCCTGTTTCTAACAAATGTCGAATTACATGCTGGGGCTAAAAATGAAGTAATTTTCCACCATGGAATACTTTTATTAAAAATTTCACTTTTTCTTTATTATTATGTCCTATATCTGACAACTATTACTAAATAGTTTAGTGTTGTGGCAGGCAATTAGTTACTTATAAAAAGGCTCGAGCATAAATAATCTCAAGCCTTCCTACTTAATTTAATACCTACCTAAATAATAAATTTCATATGCTTCTAACAGTTTATCTTTTATAAAAGTCAAGAACTGCTGATCGTTCTGGTCAACAGCACCTAAATAAACGAAAGCTTCGTTGTGATAAGATTGCAAATGGTTTACTGTTCTACAATGTACGTAGGTATACTTTTTAGGAAAATGGAACTGGGCTCATTATGGTTTCGTTATCATAAAATGTAGATTTATCATTTTATTTGTTTTTGGCTCATTATTTTAACTCTTTCATCAACGTCCTTTTCAAATTGCTCTTTCGTAATATTGCAAGTTTTTAATGTTGCTTTGGTAATATATTGAATTTTAGGAGATGGATTATAACTACCCCAATCATGTTTTCTAATAGCATAATATGTGACAAGTACACCATAAGGTTGAGCTCCTCTAGCTGAACAGGTGACGCAAATGCTTACCGTAACAGGAGCAAACGTAGAGGAAAATGCACCTGCCGAAACTCTAGTGTGACAGACATCACACAAAGAACGGCCCTTTTTAACAATATGACTATCTACTTCAGGTAACACCATTGAAAATGGACCAGCTATATTAATATCCATTTCATAATCGGTTGCGGTTTTAGCGTCATTACTAAACAATACTTTCGTTACTTCCTTATTTAAGGTAATCATTTTTTCGTGATTCGATTTACCAAAAAAGAGAATAATATCTGCCTCTTGAATGATCACTTTCTGCATTTCTATCACTTTTGTTTTATTATTTTCATAGGTTAGTTCACCCTGGCAGTTAGGTTTTGTACATCTAGTGTTTCCTTTTTGGATTAACTCATTTAATTGGACTGAAGAAAGGCAAGCTTTACATTGCCATTTGTAGACGTTTGGAGTTAAATGATGCACGTTTGTGCTACCCGCTTTTTCATGAAAGTCATCAGCGCATTCAGTGAAAACAGTAACAGCTGCTTTTTCTTCTAAATTAGCAATAAATTGATGCGCTGGAGTAGGCTCAATCAAGTCCATGACATGCTGAACTACACGTTCGTCTTGAAAAGAAATGTAGTTTTCAAATAGTTGCTTAATAGATTGAAAGGAAGGGTTGGTCATTTTTGATATGTCGTAAACAGGAAGCGATGTCTCTTTCCAAATGTCAGGGCCAGTTAAGACAACGATCTTTTTAGCTTTTCCTAGTAGTTGCGCGACATCGATACAATTTTTCAAATAGTAGTTTTTCTTTTGAAAGTTAAAAATAAAGTCTTTGTTTTTTCGTTTCCACTGCCTCATTTTTTTGTTTACATGATGTTGGATCTCGTTGTTAAGTAACCTGTCAATATTCGCTTGAAAAGCACTACTAGCTTTGACATCATTAGGTAGTTTGTCGATAGGAATGTGCCAAGCTGTATGATAAAAGGGTAGATATGAACTATCGAGAGGTTCGATTTCTTTTTTCTTAAATGAATCGAGATTTTTTACTATTGCTTTCGCATTTATACATTTGAATTTATGGATTAAATCCCACGCCTCTGCCTCAGTAAATGCGTAGAATTTTTGCTCAATATTATCGTGTAAAACCAATCCAACCTTCTCATTGCTTTGGACAGATTTTCGCCAATAGGTAATAATATTTTTTACTTCATACCTCAAATAGTAGTCAGACCTTTCTAATGATATTAGACTAACTAACAATTCTCATAATGAACTAGCACCAAGAGGATAAAAATTCTTGGTACTAGCATAAAGGATAGTTAGTTTAATCTTCGTTAGCCATTTCATTTCTTAAATACCTACATACTGTTGAGACGTTTCCTTTAAGGTGAACATCAAAGGCTTGCGAATAATTAGTATTTTCATTGTTTAAAAGAAGGAGTTTAGCATCATTGCGCTTACTTAGCAGAAGTGCATTAAATGGATGTACTTGCAAAGATGTTCCTGCTACTAAGATAAGGTCGGCATTTTTCACTTTTTCTTCAGCAGATTCAGGAGATTTAACCTCGTCACCAAAGAATACAACATTAGGGCGTAAAATTTCTCCACAATTACAAACAGGAGTTTCATTTTCCTTGAGGACATCTACCATTAGATAAATCTTTTTACATTGTGGACAGATGCACTCTTTTATTCTTCCGTGAAATTCAATGATATCTTTATTACCTGCTTTATTGTGTAACCCATCGACGTTTTGTGTGATAATTGAAATGTTTTTACTGAGGTCTTTTTCTAAGAAGCGAAAAAATCGGTGTGCATCATTCGGGCTAATACCTTCCATGGCAGCTAATAAACTTTCGTGGTTTTGAAAAGGCATAATTGGGTGTAACGTTGTTTTCAATAGATCATAAAAATGTTTCCAAAATAATACTGGGTCTTCATTGAATGTGTTTTCGCTTAATTTATCAATGTACTCTGGTTGTCTGCTCCACATGCTTTCTACAGTTGAACGATAATCAGGTATGCCGCTCATCGTGCTAATTCCTGCCCCTGTTAAAATTACAATATTTTTTGCAGTATTTATTGCAGAAATTACTTCTTCTAACGCGTTGGAATCGAGTTCTCTATAATTATTATTTTTACTAAATTGACTTGCATATTCCCTAGTCTTACTTTCAACAGCATACTTAAAACCTTCCTTTAGTTCTAATTTTGCTCGATCAGTTAATGGGGCAAATAACTCTCCGGTATCGGTATAAGCGGCTACTTTCCAATGTTGACTGTCTAATGAAGGGAGTTCATCAATAGTATCAATTAAGTTTCCATAAGCATATGCGTTTGTAGCACCATACTTTTGTATGAGCCATGAAGTTTCCCCGAAGGAATATCCCTTAATTTCTTCTGTTTCAATATTTTTCACATAGAATCCCATCCCACCTAAAAGGTTTCGATATCCAGGAATATGAATTGTTCCAACAATTTCTAATGGGTTATTAGGATGTGGCTGAATCTTTGCTTTTGTTTCATATTCATTAGGGGAAGCTGAACTGCTTTCATCTTCTAAATCGTCGAATGACTCATCTTCATAATCGTAGTTCATAAGTCTTTCTTCAAAACTGTCCGAAGACTCATCTATATTGTCCAAGACCTCATCCCATAACTTATCGGGTAAAACCTTACATTTAATAAATGTTCCATATTCATTCTTATATTCCATATCTAAAATTTTAACTCTATAGAAGAAGAGCGAAACTTTATCTCCAACTTTTATATCTTTGTCATAGAAATCATCTAATACTTTTAAAATTGTTCTTGCCATTCTTTCAACTCCTGTTCATTTTAATTAAAAAGTGGAAAAAGATATTTTTGAGTGAATTGTTTATAAAATGACATCATGACGTTTCCGTTTTCAAACACCTTACCTGCAGCCGGAAATGGCAGCATAAAGATGTGTAATTCTTTATTGGGGAGTGTCGCTATTGAATGATATGAGCTTAGATTTTTTTCGCTTTCAATTTCTATTTCTAAAGGGGTGAATTGAGAGTCTTTTAAACTAAACATTCTCTGTAGTGCAGTCTTCTTAAATCCATTTGCGCCACCTAGGCAAATAAGTATGTTTGATGGAATGTTAGTAATTGTATTTCTTAGAAGATCTAATCTGTGTTCCACATCTGAAGCAAAGTCACTGAAGGAATGATCTGAGGTATCTATGTTTTTAAAGTCAAAAGCTTTAATATAATTGTTATTTTTATTTTCACTAATAGAAAAATATTCTTCTCCCCACCAATCTTGATTTGGGCGAGGTAATGGTCCCCAGTCGACTAAATAGGTTTGTATGCCACTTTTTGTCCTATATAGCGAGTTTCTAACATAGTCTTTTATTATTTTTTTAGCATCTTGATTATCATCAAATTTTTGAAACCAGTAATCTATATCCTTGTCAGAATTTTCCGATGCAAGACAAATCCGGGCGACAGTTTGGTTAAATGGAGAATTAGATTTATTTAAGGTTGGATTGTCTGGATTTAAATAACTATCTCTAGTACTCTGTCTATCTAGCGTATTTGGTTCCCAAAATCCATTCTCCCAGTTTTGATTATCGAGGCAATATTCATACTCGCCATTTTCTGTTCCATAGAATAAGTTGCGAACGTTAATATTTTCTCGTACTCCACGGCCTCCTGTACCTTCTTCATTTCCGAAAACTATTATATTTGCTTCATGTAAGTTACCATAACCTACAAACGATAAAAGCTTCTTATACTCTTCTTTTGTAATTGGCTTTGTCATCTGCGTGCCCCCTTAATTTTTATCTTTAAAATACCCAAACGCACAGTCATTGCACTTATAGCCAACGGTTGCTAAACATTGGTGACAAATTCGCTTTCCACAAGTATCACATACAAACCAAGTCCAATCTTTTGCATATTCAGTTCGACATTCCTGACATGGAATTAGCATTTAAACACCTCCTTTAAATTATTTAATGAGTCGAATCAAACCATATTTGTCTTTTCCGTTTTCGCGAATGATAACTCTTGCAATGTCATGTAGCAAATAATGTTTGTAGGTAATAGCAGCATAGTTAGGTTGAACAATGATTTGACCTTTCTGATTTAGAAGGCCATATCTATTATTAAAAGAAAAAACTTGCACTTGATTCTTCAATCGACTTTTTAACTTATCTAGTAAAGATATTTTGATCTTGCCTGTACGACTTAAATAAGCTTTAATAACTGGGGAGTAGCTAACTTTAGCTGTCTTTTGATTTGACGAATCATCCGTTGTCACTGCTGATTTAACTTCACCGTTTTGGTTAATATGGAACCACTTTTCGTTCTGTTTTACAACAAAGGTGCTAGCTTTGGGGTGGTATTTTACTGCATCATACTTAGCAGGAATAACGACTTCCCCTATTTTATCGATTAAGCCCCATTTATTATTTTTCTTCACTACTAAGTACTTATCGGAATAAAATTGTATTTCCTCATATTCAAAAGGTATAATAACTTTATTTTCTGCAGAAATAATTCCCTGTTTACCGTTCTTTGTAGCTATTCTTCCGTGTTCCTTAGGAAATAGTGATTCAAAAAATTCATCATATATTGGGGGAATAACTTCTTCTTGCTTTAAATTAATGTAGCCCCATTTATTATCAACTTTTACTAGAATGAGATTATCAAAGTCCTCTTCTGTATGAGCTTCTTCATAAATGAAAGGAAGCAAAACTTCGCCTTTATAACTTATAACACCGTACTTTTCGCCTTTTCGAGCAACCATATATTCTAATGAAGTGTTCGGAATGTTCATTAATATATGCTCATATTCAAATGGAACAATTACTTCATTGTTATAATTTAAGACGCCAAACTTATTATTCTTTCCGGCGATAATATAATGTTTCGCTGGAAGATAGAGATGTTCAAATTCTATTGGTATTAATTCTTCCATCCCAGTATATAAAGTCAATTTTAAATCCCCTTTCAAAGAGTTGTTTTTGTATGGCAAGGCAAGCTTTAGCTCGCCTTACCATAATTGCTAAGTTCTAGGACAAGGAAATATTTTTACATATATCCTCAATATCTCCATTAATAACTAGATCAAATTGGTTATCTAGTTGTGTTTTATGGCCATTGATGATAACTGATTTAGCATTTGTGTACTGATTTATAAAGTGAGGTAGTTGATTAATAGGAGAGACATTCAATGACGAACCGATAACGATAAATAAGTCGGAGTTTTTTGCCCGAGCCATTGCATCACTCAAGTGTTGGACTTCGTCACCGAAAAAGACTAGATCAGGTCGTATGATTGCCCCGCAACCACATTTTGGAAGTTTATCTTTTAAGATATATTCGAACGTGTACTTGGACATGCACGTCGGGCAGAAATATTTATAAAAGTTTCCATGAATTTCGAATACGTGTTTACTACCTGCTTTAGAGTGTAAATGGTCGACGTTTTGGGTGATGATTGTAACGTCTTTTCCATGTGTTTCTAATTTTGCAAAAAGTTCATGTGCAATGTTTGGTTTCATTGCTTCAATGGTCATTTGTAATGAATTTTTATGATTTTCAAAAGGGACAATACCGTTTGTGATGTTTTGAATTAGTTGATGAAAAGTTTGCCAAAAGGAAGCTGGGCTGTTTTCAAACTTAGCTTGGTTTAATTGTTTGATAAGGTCTGGATCTTTACGCCAAATACCTTCAAGCATAGAGCGATAATCTGGAATGCCGCTTAGTGTGCTAATTCCTGCGCCTGATAAGACTGTAATTTTATTTGCTGTTTTGATTAGCTCATTAAGTTTAGTTATTTCTTCATTAGTATAGGAAGTAGTGATTTGTGATTTTAGTTTTCTAACTCGCTGACCAATTCTCATATTAATTGTGGTGTTGATTCGTTGCTTAAGTTCTTTTTCTAGTGCAGGAGTGAAGACTGAGTAAGGTTCGCCGTTGTCGTTATAAGCGGGCACTTTCCAAAATGTACTATCCATTGCAGGGAGGCAGTCGATGGTGTCAATTAATTGTGTAGTGAAATTTTTCAGGCGGCTTGTTGTTGCGTATGCATTTGTAGCTCCGTTTTGATGAATGATTCGAAATGCTTCACGATAAGAATAGGCTTTGCTTTCACCACTTTGCTTATCTTTTAAAAGGTAACCGACAGCTTGCATTTGGTTTGGGAATGTTGGAACAGAGATTGCTTTTATAAATTCATATCGGTTATTAGGGTGAGCTTCAATACCTTTCGTTACTGTCCAAAGACTAGTATCGTCTTCAAATGGTGAAGTAGATTGTAGTAGGACAAACGTTCCGTAGTTATTTGTATAACTTTCATCGATGACGACATATTCTTCTCCGTAATAATCGATATGCTTTCCGTTTGTAAGTGGCTCGTGCCAATCATTTTTTGCAAATACTAACGTGTTTTTATTCAAAATAAGCAACTCCTTTTACATTTTATTAAGTTAAGTAGTACATTTCTAATGATAAGAAAGAGGTGTAGGAGGTTAACCTACACCTCATATTCTGGCAAACTATTGATTATTAAGTTGTGACGCTTTTTCTAATCGTTTGTTTATTTTCGAAATGAAAATTTTAGTAACTTGCTGGTGAGTAAAAGAGATATTACTTCTTCCGAGGTGTTCAAAAGTATCTAATAACACTTCCATGATGAAAGAGTAACAGTCATCTTTACCTAAAGCCGAAGCAAATTGAGTAATAAATTGTTTGTTGATTTCTTGAAGTGTAGGTTCGTTTATAAAAAGTGTGCCATTACTACGGAAGCGGATTAAGTGGTTAGTTACCCAAGTGCTACCGCCTCTACGATATTGCTCAATATATGTGCGTAAGCTTCTGTCAAAACGAGAATTATTTATGGAAGTGTTATTTGGTAAATTCGGATTGAAAATTTTCTTAGTCAATACAATCATCTCCCTTAAGTTAGTTACAATGAACAATGTATTTTTGGGGTGTAGGGAAACGCTCTACGGTCTAATTTGTTTGTGAATATGCGGACATGAACTCCGGTTTAAGTGAAGAATCTAGTAAAAAACAGTAGTAGAAAGATCTACTACTGTTAATACATGTAATAATCCGAGATATGATAGTTCAGCTTTCTTTGAAATAGATCGATAAATCCTCCTTCATCGATTTGTAGTTCACTACGATCTAATAGAAGAAATAAATCACGAATAGAATATTTCACTAATTTTTCGCACTGTTCTCTACCAAGGAGAGAACAATGGCGCAAGATAAATTGTTGGGAGATAGAGTGGAGGATAGGTTCTTTTATGTGAAATTTCATGAAGCGGGTAGTAACGAGTTGTTCTAAAGCGACCTCATTACCAACTAAAAATTCATTGATATAAAATGTTAAATTTTTTTCGCCCATAAAACACACCTCTTTATATTTTTTAGTGATGTACACTTCTTAATATAAAGAGGTGGTGTAGGGAAACGCCTTACACTGGATTAACAGCAGTCATGTTACTGAGGATTTTTAGCATTTTTAAGTTTGTTCGTTCGGCGGAAAAGGTGCATGTTAAAGTAACTGACAATTTTTCTTAAAGTAATGCGTTTGTTTCCTGATTCATTTTTAATAGATTCAAAAGTACTATTAATAGCTAGAATGTGAATGAAATCACATGATTTACCAAGCATTAATCTATATTGTGCCTTATGTTTATTAGCTAAAGTGCGAATGGTAGGATCTTTAATAATGTACCGTCCATTTCGGAATTCATATACGTTGTTAAGTAAGCTTTTATTACCTGTCCGCTTATATTGCTTAGCCGACCAAATAATTACTTTTCCCATTGAATCACTCCTGATTAAAGATTTACTACACTTCATACGTTATGAAGGGGGCGTAGGAATTTGTCATACACTAATGATCTATCAAAAGGAATGAAACAGTAGCAGGAAGAAAACTGCTACTGTTAAAATATTTAATTAACTTTTATTATTCTTTAAGTTTTCTTCAAAAGTTTTTGCAATTTCATGATGTGTTAATGATTCGCTCTGATTTTTTAAAGATTCGAACGTAAAATGCAGTGTATTAATTACTTGTTTTTGTGAAGCCTCAGTTGCAGAATTTAAAGCTAGATAATCTTTGGAAGTGCGTTGTATTGTTGGCTCATTTAAAAATAACTTCCCTTGACGGAAAGTTATTAAATAATTTAATACCCAATTTGGATTTCGTTTATATTGATCAAGATAATAAACTAAGCTTCTTTCCATAATACCCGCTCCTTTAATGTTTTTTTTAAAGACATTAATACCAATATTCTTGGGGTGTAGGAGCAGAGCTTACGGCAACAGATCATACTTAGGAAAACAAAAAAGGCCCATTTTCATGGGCCGACAGTAGTAGTACGATTAAGTTGGTTTACTCCTCTTCAATAACATACGCTGGATGTGGGTATTGCCATAAGTAGCCATTCGGAGCGGAATAATTAGCTAGTTTGCCAGAATACTCTTCTTGGTTTGGAAGAACTTCTTTTATTTTCCTATTTATTTCTTGGAAAAATGGTCTGTGTTGCTTATCTGCTGTACCTGTGTTTTCCAAGATAATTCTCCCTGGAACTGGATAACGTAAGTGCATGATGTAACTTAAAACTGATGCAGCTATTGGATTTAAAGTTACATTTCCTTTTGGACCGTAAAGAATAGGTAAGGATTCATTTCTTCGGTCGAGAATGAGTATAGTCGAATTTGCGTCTAGTGTGCTATCTAATAATCTATCTAACTCTTGCGGTGTAATTTTTTTGTTTTCATTTTTAGAAGCTTCAAAAAGATTAAATTTTTTAATATTACTGAATAAATTAATGTACATATTCACAAATTCAGTTTCTTTAATATAGGTTCTCTCGCGATCCTTATTGCGCATCGTATGTAATATTGAATGTGCTTTATCATGTTTATTGTTGTGCATACAACAAATAGCATATGCTAAATAAAATTCAAATTGTAATTCTTCATATAAACCAGATAAATCCCTAGTGGCGATATTAAAACATTGGTACGCATCGTTCCATTTTTGTTCTTGCATATATGCTAATCCTTTATAATAGTTCGCTTTCGCTCTGTCTCTAATTGATAACGTACGATCAGCAAGTAGACTATCAAACTGATTGTGTGCTGAATGAAAATTGTTGTAAGATTTCGACATTCTGCCGGACTGCAATATTAGGTCTTGATATTGCCTTCTATAGTTACCATTTTCCGGTCGACAATTTATAAGTTTTTTATAGATATTTAATTTATGTTTGGTGGCGGAAATTCCGCGAAAATTCCGCTCGATGATAGAAATGTTTTGTAATAATGCTTTTTCAAATTTATCAATTACTTCTTCGTTTTCTGGTTGAAGTTTAAATAGCGTTTGATATATTGATACGAGCAAATAAACTAGCTGTTCTTCGTTAGAAACATCCGATAAAACAAACTGTTCCATCGACTGCATAAATTCGATGTATTTGTTTTTAATTTGCTTATTGCTTGAGTAGATCTTATTCACTTCGGATAAGGATACTTGAATATTTTCATAGTCTTGCAATGTTAATGTACATGAAAAGTCTATGCGATTGTAAAGTAACATTGCAAGTGTGTCACTATATTTCACATGTAAGTTTAACTTATGAAGTCTCCTTAATATCACTTCTATTTGCATAAGTTCATTTTCATTTTTGGTCGCTTTATCGCAACAATTTTTCGGTTGATCGAACACCGATAAGAAGTATTCAGGAAAGTTTTCTGTTTGTAATATTAAAGTGATCATCTCTAGGCGATGGTTATTAGTATTAACATTTAAATTAGTATATAGGTATTTGATATATTCATTTTCCACTGTTTTACTATTAGAAAGTATGACGAGCTCTCGGTAAATATGTAATTTACTTTCTGAGGTAACTACTCCAAGCTTCTTTTTTAGGATATATGCAAGCGTTTGTTTTGCAATTTTATGGTTAAGTTCTATTTTTAAAAATTCTCTAGTGTTTTTCTCTACCCGCTGAATATAGTCTCCTATAGTAATTTCCTCATCCCGCTCTAATTTGTAAAGATGTGTATTGTATTTCTCTCTTAACTGCCAATTTGCTGGATCATCTGTAATAAACTTTTCGAAATCACCTATATTTTCCATATTAACCCTCCTCGTTTTTTTGAGCTAGTACATATGTGCTAATAAACGTATACTACAAAAATTCTAGATTTATGAATAAAAGGGGTTGTTTTTACATATTTAAAATTGAATAGATCTAAGGGGGGATAATTTTGAGACTAATAACTAGTAATGATGAAATTTCACTATGTCAATTGCTATTAAAACAAAAACTGAAAGAAGGAAAATTTGAAGAGATTACATTAGATAGATTTGTATATCCTGGAGGGTATGAACCAAATGCAACACTTCTTTGGAATAGTAGTATGAACATATGGTACTATTACAAAAAATTATTTCATCCAGATTATAAATATTGGAATACATTTGGAATTGAAAAACCTTTCCAAGGAATGTCTACGACTTGTGAAGTTAATGTTCCTTTATATGGAGAGCGTAAAACGCAAGGATTGTTTGCTGCTAAAGGTGATAAAGTTTTTCTTTTACATCGCGGGAAAAGGATGGGAGGAACAGGTGTCAACGCCGAAGTTATTGCAAACCATTTTGCACAATATAACCATCCAACTAAAGAACTTGATGGTAATAAATTATTGCTTGTTGGTGAGCTCACTTCAGATAATTTCCTAGAGCAATTACATACATTTATTAAAAGACAGAATGAGTTGTAGGACGGATTTCTTTGGGTGCCTGTCACTTCAAAAAAGGTAGAAAATCATCTAAGATTCTCTACCTTTTAAAATATGGTGATGTATGTTTTGAAACTTACTCACTTGCAATGAAATATTCATTTAAAAATGCCGCCCAAGTTTCATGTCCTTTTTCACTAGGTGCGCTGCCATCTTCATTTAAGTATGGAAAGATTTCTCTTGTTTGGTGATCTGGCCAAGCAGTCCAATGATTAAGGTATGTGTAGTTCATTTCTTCTGCATATGCTTGTAACGCTTCAATTTCCTTCGGGTACCAGTATGCGTTATAGATCGGGTGCGATGGTTGAATTAAGAAAGAAACATCTGGTAATTCCGTTGTTATATCATTGATAATCGTCGTAAGATTTTCGAGGGTATGCTCTACTCGGACTGTACCATTATCGCGGAACATGAAAGGTTCAAAAATGATGATGTCAGGGTTCAGGTCGTAAACTACTTCATACATGGCTTCGTTTACAACTTCCATCGAATTCTTTTTACCAAAACTAGCAACTGTTACTTCAAACGTATTCTCTCCGTAAGCGCTGATCAGCTCCTCGCCTAAAAGTGCAGGCCAACCTGTATCTTCAGGAGAGGTAGACTCAGATCCCATTGCTACAATTTTAATTGTTTCTGAGTAGAAAAGTTTTTTAATAACTTTCTTTTGGAGTTGTTCTGGGAGGTTAGCAACCATCCAGGCGATTTGTTCATCTGTTAGTCTAGATTCATTCTCGCCTTCACCAGTTGAACCATCGTCTTCGGTTGAATCGTCTCCGTCATTTTCAGCAGTTTTGTTGCTAGAATCCTCTTCCTCTTTATTAGTAGATTCCGTATCATCATCGCTTGAAGGAGTATTATCCACTGTATCTTTGTCCGAATCGTCCTTTTCATTTTCCTCATTAGACATTTCAATTGCTTTTGTTGCTCGTTCATTAATTTCACTTAATTTATTCTCGTAATGAAAGTGACCAATAACAATAATTAGCAGGCCAAGTGCAGCGAAAACGATTGCAATAATATTCTTCATTCCAATTTTCTCCTCTTATAGTATTCATTACTATAATGATAGCCTTAGAAAATACAAAATTCAACAAATAGTGCAAAAACAAATGGTGCCTGACACTTCGCAGGATTTGTCGAAATAAATAACCAGTTCAAGCTCTAGAAAAGAGTCGGGGCTGTTATTTTATAAATTATTGATTACATATGTACTAAACGCACAAAAATATGAGTCTATGATTTCCCGAATCAAGGTAAGAACGTTACCTGCGATTGTAATTTTAAAATGAGTGACATAGGATTAATTGACTAATTATGTATAATTATGTAATGTAGTAATTAGTTTTAAAAATTCAAAAAATTACATAATAAGGAGAATTTCATGTTAAAGAAAAGTAGTTTAGTATTTTTATCATTTATTTTACTAGTTGCATTACTTCCTTCTAGTATTACGGCTAACAATGCAACGCTAGAAACGGAACAAGTCTTTCAAATTAATTGTGATGGAGCTATGTGGGAGTGTAGCGGTGAACTTCTAATAGGATCAGATAACACAATTTATTCAATAACAGACCACTCGTCACTTGTCCAAGCTATTCACCCTAACGGAACTTTACTTTGGGAGAAGAGTGTTGGAAATGAGAGTGTTTATTATCAATATCGCTCTAAAATAGATAGTCAAGATAATCTCTACATAACTTACGAAAAAGATGACGTAAATGGATTAGTAGCTCTTACTAAAGATGGAGTTGAAAAGTGGAACTACTCACTAGGTTTATATCCTTCGAAAATCTATTTAAGTGAAGATGAAAAAATCGTTTATCTTTCTGACAATGAGAATGGAAAAATAGTTGCTTTAAATAGTGATGATGGATCAATTGTCTTTGAGAAGTCTCACCCTAGTGGGTTTGAAATAAGAGCAATTTCGAACCATGATGATTCACTTATCGTATCTACAATGAATTCAATTGCTTCATATAATGGAACGACTGGTGAAAAGGTATGGGAGAAAACGGTTGGGGTAGATCCTTCTTTCATAAACGTTGTTGTTTCATCTGATGGCAATATTTCTTTCTTAGGTGAGAGAAATGTTATTTCCTTAGATGCTAACGGAAATGAATTATGGAGACATCCTGTAAACGAAGGAGAAACAATGTATATGAGCATTCAAGTTGCTCCTAATAATGATGTCATTCTTCCTGTAAGGGGTCCTGAAACACTACGTTTTAATGCTCAAGGTGAAAAGATAACAATCCCTCATTATAATATGGACAAAATTTTCTTTGGGAAAAAAGGTGTATATTTTATAAATAGAGGTGCATCAAGGGAATTTGTTGCACTTGATCCTACAACTTGGGAAGTTATTAATAAGGTAGATTTTAATGAATCTCCACCACATAGTACTTGGGGGAAAAACGGCAAAATATACTTTAATACACATGATGGAAGAATTATTTCTATTGATGTAGATGACTATGAATTAAATCAGTCTAAGGATGTAACGCGTATAAAAGGTTCATCTCGTTACGGAACAGCTGTAGAGATTTCGAAACAAGGATGGGAAACAGCTAACACTGTAATCATTGCTCGTGGAGATAACTATCCAGATGCATTAGTAGGAACACCGCTTGCTTTTAAACTAGATGCACCAATCTTATTAACTAAAACTAGTAAACTACCAGCAGAAACAAAAGCTGAAATTGAGCGTTTAGGTGCAACTAATGTTATTATCCTCGGTGGAACTGGTGCAGTTGAAGAAAGTGTACAAACAGAATTAGAAAATATGAATTTACAAGTACGCCGCATTGCTGGTAAGTCTCGTTACGAAACAGCAGCACTAATTGCAGCTGAGGTTGGGACTTCGAATACTGCTGTAATTGCATATGGTGGGAACTTCCCGGATGCCCTAGCAGTTGCTTCATACGCTGCACAAAATGGCTACCCAATCCTATTGACGAGAAAAAGTTCCCTTCCAGCAGAAACAAGTAGCGCTTTAATGGGTGTAGATAACACATTTGTTATCGGTGGTACTGGAGTTATTTATGATACGGTATTAGCTGAACTACCTAACCCAACAAGGATTTCAGGTAAAAGTCGTTTTGACACGGCTTATCAAGTAATTAAAACGTTTCAAACTCCTGTAACCAATGCAATTGTAGCAACGGGAATAAATTTCCCAGATGCACTTACAGGTTCTGTACTAGCAGCTAAACTAAATGCTCCATTAATGTTAGTTAGACAAAATAGTATCCCGGCTGAAATGCAAACATTAATCTCTGAGATGGGGTTAGATTCATTTACTATTCTTGGAGGAACAGGTGCAGTAAGTGAGGACGTAATTGACGATCTTCCACGCTAAGTGCCTGTCACTTCCCGAGAGTTGTCGAATAAAATACCAGTTCAAGCTCTTAAGAAATAGAGTTTGGACTGGTTTTTATTTAAATCATATGGTGCCTGTCACTTCTCGATATTTACGATGGGGGTGCCTGTCACCTGTATATATAGTAAAATGAGAGTACAATATACAGGAGAGAAGGTACTAGCTATGCAGTTGAATAAAGAAATAAAGTTCCATGAGGCGATCTACTTTACGCTAGTAGGCTTTATTATGCTTTTTCCTTTCTTAATTTATCCAATAAAGGATATCTATTATTCTACTTTTTATAAGTTTAATTATTTTGTGATTTTTATTCTTTTCCTCTGGTTATTAGTAGTTTTTCGCTTGTATAAAGAGAAGCAATATCCTAATTTCTTTCAATCAACAGGGGATAAACTAGCCATTTCGTTTTTAACATTAGCCTTGTTGTCAACACTCTTTTCACATGACCCAGTAACAGCATTTCAAGGAAGTTATTCGAAATATCATGGTTTTCTTTCTTGGTTTTGTTACATATCTCTTTTTATCTTTTCCTATCACTTTATTCCTGTAAATAAACTCGTTAAAGTTGTAAGAATGATTGTTTATACATCGTTTATTGTAGGTATCTATGGCATCATTCAGCACTTTTTTGTAGGGATTATTGATAGTGAAAGAAAAGGAGCTAGATTTGTAAGCAGTTGGGGACTCTTTGATAATCCAAACCACTTTGGCTCATACTTAGTCATAATGCTTATTCTCTCTTTAGGTTTGTTTCTTGTGGCGAATAGTTGGAAACAAAGGAGTATCAATGGAGTTATAAGTTGTACGCTGTTTGTTTCTCTTTTGTATACAGTAAATCGTGGTGGGTGGATTGCTGCGTTTATTGGCACTGTTATTCTTACTATATTAGTAGTTTGGAAAAATAAACATTTGTGGAAACCCTGGTTAGTTTTGATGGTTAGCTTTCTATTTTTATTCGTTATTGTCAATGTAACAGAAAATAATTTTGTTAATGATCGAGTTGCTAGTGTAGGCAGTGATGTGAATGCGGTCGTTACACAAGCTGAACAGGAAGATCAAGCGGGTTCAAATCGCTGGGGGATATGGAAAAGGACGGTACCACTGATAAGTGAGTATTACTTAATTGGTTCCGGCCCTAGCACCTTTTCAAATGTATTCCCATACCATTCACACGATGAAAGATATGCAATAGATAACTCTCATAATGAGTATTTGGAAATAGGTTTCTCGATGGGGATACCTGCGCTAATTGTCTATGTTGCATTTATATTAACGATAGTAAGTGTCACTTTCTTAAAAGCTAGACAGCTAAAGGGGAATGATGAAATTTTTGCTTACGTTTTAGCTGCAGTAATAATTAGTTATTCAATTAAACTAGTCTTTAATATAAGTGTTATTCCAGTAGCTCCATTCTTTTGGTTAATTTTAGGTATAGCGTATAAGTTGCCGACCACATCCAGGGATTTCTCAAATTAAAAAACCAGTTCAAGCTCTAATTTAGAGTTTGGGCTGGTTTTTATTTATTTTTTTGCTTGAAATACTCTATTTTCTTATAAGTAATGAATGTTATAAAGTTATTCGGTTATCCAATGTATGTTTCAAATAATTTCAGTGGGGGTATATGTACAATAACTTAATTAATTCAAATTCAATAAAAACTTTTTTTACATGAGCTAAGTGCAATAAGGTATGTGCATTGGGAGGGAGAATATGAAGATCATTGGTTCAACTATACTAATCATCATTGGATTTATGGCGACAATCATGTTATTAACTCGATCACCTGCATTAATGCTACTTTTACTAATTATAGGAGCAATTCTATTAAAATTAATGAAACCGTCATTAAAAGGTTATTTAGGAGAATGGTATGTTAATTATAAGTTAAAGAGGCTTGGCGATATGTATACTGTCTTTCATGATTTATACGTGCCAACAATAAACGGGAAAACAACACAAGTTGACCACATTGTTACATCTCCTTTTGGAATCTATGTAATTGAGACAAAAAACTATAGTGGATGGATCTACGGAAAGGAATACCAAAAATACTGGACACAAGTCCTATATAAGCGAAAAGAGAGATTATATAACCCTATTAGACAAAATTATGGCCATGTTCGTGCTGTAACTAAATTTCTTCAATTAAATGAAGGGAAATTACATTCCATCATAGTGTTCTCAACGAAAGCAAAACTAAAAGTTAAAGGGCACTTTACATCTGCGCATGTCACTACTATTCCAAAGTTAATGAAAGTGATCAAAAGTTTTGACCACTATATCATTAGTGATTATGAACTGAAAAAAATTAACAAAACACTTGAAAATTTAAAAATAAAAGGTAAGAAAGAGAGGTATTTCATCAAAAAGAATCATAGGAAGGAAGTTAGAAGAAAGAGAAAGTTTTCCTAACTGGCCGTGAAAGCTGGCAATGTATGTTCTCAATCAACTTGCTATAATCTAAAGAAAAAAAGACTCTAATTTACTAGAGTCCCTTCTTTATTTTAACTATATAAACGGTTATACCAAATAGAAGTAGGATAACTCCACCTAACATATAATTAATATAATTTGTTGCAGTGTTTGGTAATTCAAAAAACTCACCAAGCTCTAATCCTTGTGCAATAAAAACGATATTGAACTTTGCTTCTAATCCTTGGTATTCATTTCCTAAATGTTCAGGGAAATGTATGGTTAGATAAAACTCATCTTTCTCCATTGTCTTTAAATTTCTTGCTTCAAACCCATCAAAATCAGTCATTTTACCGGAATACAATAAACCTTTTGCATCACTAATTTCGATCATTAATTCGTTAAATAATTTTTCCGAGCCAACGTCTTCAATTTGCATATTAAACTTAAATTCATCTTCTCCTGAGTTTTCAATAGCTATTGTTCTAGAGGCAGAATCGCCAGGTTTCATATTTTCTATAGTAAAAAGGATACTTTCGGGTAGTAATTTAATTTTTATTTCTGACTGAGTATTAGTATCTGCTGTAGCTAAAACTGGGCTAATGGTTATATGCAATAATACTAGAAAAACTAAGCCGAACATAAATAGAATTCTTCTCACTGTAACACCCCTATATTTATCATTTTTAAGATTCTCCGAGTTTCTCTAGTAACGCAACATTTTATGTAACCCTATCCTATTCATTGCTTAGTATGGAAGGGGCATAACGACAATATCTACCTAACTATAAATATCACCTATTTATACTGGAATTATACATTTCTATTAGCTGTTTAATGGTAGAATTTTTCCTAGTATTTCTCTGTGACTTTACAATATATTAGCTATGATTCACTAACAGAACTATTACATTTGATCTATATAATAGAAAATAGAAAAAACCCCCTATTATATGTTTTAACTTTTTTAAAAGAGGGTATAGTTAAACAAGTTCGAACGTCCTCCCGTTATGTTCGAACAATGCCTAGATGGCATAAAGCATCCCCTTTTTGACCTCGACAACCGAGGTCCCTTTTAAAACAAAAAGCCATACTTCCATGTGAAAATGGTCAGTAGGGCTTTATTATATAAATGTTATACATTAATTTGCTATATAAAATGAATCAAACTCCCAGTCAGGATAGTTGTGGCTAGCGTTTTCAATTAAGACAGAAAGATTTTCATAACATTGTTTAGGATTAGAATCTTTTAATTCTAAAAGGTTTTTATATTTCTTATATTGAAACTTCCAGCTACCATCAATAAGGTCAATATATTGTGCTCCTTCTTCAAGATGTTTTATTGCACTTAAATAATCCTGGGACCATTGGTATCTGTTTGAGAGAAAGAGGTGTCCGAAGTAATATATACTATTGACGCTATAAGATAGGTATTTATATTTTATGTCTTCAATCATTTTTGCGCACTCTGCTTTGGCTTTTTTCTCATGTCCTAAAATAGAGAGAAAAAACCATCGTTGATACCAAATTTGGCCCCTAATACCGAAGGGCACATCTGCATCCGTTAATTGTTTTATTATTTTTAAGGCTTCTTTCGTTAATTCATATGGTTTGTTTGCATTTTGAGTTTCTTGCCAATACCATATTGCTAAATCTTTATAAGCCCGAATAATTTGGTCATACTCAATTTTTCCGTATTCATCCTTCTCTGAATAGAACATCTCGATAGAAGATTCTATTAGTTGAATAGCATCTCTTCTTCGTTCAGGGTGCTCTTTACTAAAATGCCTTTTTAAGTGTCGTGCTAAAGTTGCACGGTGATTAGCATTATTATAGTTATCGAAAAAAACTAGTATTTTGCCAATCGGGTCATTTGATTTAATGAACTCTCTATACTCATCGAATTTCTCTTTTGATATCACATAAACCACATCCCTAATAAGTTTTCATTTAATCTCTATTTAATCTCTATTCAACAGTTCTAGAGACATGCTTAAAATCTACGAAAAAACTAAAAGATTTTTTTACTAATAGTTATTTACTAGTAGAAGTAGAAAAAGATTTTTTTATAGGACTAGAGTTTAAACTCATAAAAATATTCTTACAGTTATATTATGATGAGGTAATGGGAGTATATAGCAGATTACTGGCTGATTTAACACCGTTATTAACTCAAGCAGGGAAAGAAAGTATCTGGAAGAATAGCTACAATGAAAACAGAGCTTAGTTTAAGGCAGGAGGGTGTAACGTAATGAGTAACGTAAAGAAAATTGGTGTATTCTTTCTATTCATTGTTTTACTTATTATTAGTTTAGTAGCATGTGGATCTTCGACCTCAATAAATGGAGATTTGCAAGGGGGTTCAGGATTAAATGTTGATAGAGGAAATGTTTTAGATGAAGATGCGATGAATATTCCAAACGTACAAATGATGGATGAAAACGTAGGTTGGTCGGTTTTTAATAACTCCATTTATAGAACGGTAGATGGTGGGCGAATTTGGCTAGATGTAACTCCGAGCGGCATTACAACAACATCAGATTATGTTTACTTTCATACAGGAAATCGAGCATTCATTGCGTCAAATGAAAATACGCACTGGAAAATCTACTATACAAAAAATGGCGGTGGAAGTTGGGAAACAGGCGAAGACATACCAGTTGCAGGTGCTTTTGCTAATTTTTCTTTTCACAGTAAAACAGAAGGCTCATTAATGATTACAAAAAATCCTGGTCTTAATTATAGTGAAGTAATTTTATTAACAACAAAGAATGGTGGAAAATCCTGGTCAGCAGTTATAGATGAAACGAAAGATAATAGTGAAAATATGCTTCCTCATAGTGGGAACAAAACAGGAATTGCTTTTAAAGATCATAAAAACGGCTGGATAGTCGGCGTGAAGTCACAGCATAAAGTTCCTTGGATTTATAAAACAGCGGATGGCGGAATCTCTTGGAAGAAACAGGATATTCCTACTCCGAAAAATAATAAATATGAAGGCGTTTGGACAGAAGTGCCGAATTTCTTTAATGACAAAGTAGGTATGTTATTCGTCCAAACGTATTCGCGAGATAAGGCATTCTCACACTTTTATACGACAAATGATGGTGGGGAAACGTGGTCAGAAAGCGGTACAATTGAAAATAAATCTGATTACTTGATGCATGATTTTGTAAGCAGTACAAATGGTTGGATGTCAGATGGGAAATCACTTTATCGAACAGAAGCCGGCTTGCAAAACTGGATACAAATCATGGCAGTAAAGGAAATTATGGGCGAGACTACCGATAGCGTAATTGTTTCGTTGGAGTTTGTTTCAGAAACGAAAGGTTGGCTCATTATTAGAGGGGAAGGAAACAAGTATATTTTATGCGATACAAATGACGGTGGCATGACATGGAATTTCACGAACCCAAAATTAATGACAGTAAGAGAAATGTAAAAATTGAGGAGTTGACGTAGGCATGGTGGCAATTAAAAACAACGTTGGGAAACTATTATTATTCATAATACTATCAATATATTTTCAGACCTTGTGGATGGGAACTGTTTTAAGAAGTAAGTGGAAAGCTGTGAAGCCTTTATGGTGACACAGCTTTTTATACGTTTGTATACTCTTCCTTGCTTAAAAATCTATTATTAATATGATCAACTAGATGTTGTTTATCTAAAAGCTTAAGAACCGGGACAGCCTTAATAAAATAACTTTTACTTCGTTCGAAATCTTTCATTCTTTTATAATTTAATCCTGTTTGAAAATATAATTCTCCTAATAAATAAAGTAGTTGATACTTTTTGCACCAATCGATTCCTTGTTTACAAAGAGTTATTGAGCGGTCAAATTCATTTACTTTTGATAGTACGCGTGCAAAGTTATAACAGATTCTAGGAAAGAGCTTTTCATTTGTTATATAAGAGAGGTGGTGATAGCTTTCTAATGCTTCTGATAAAGCAGCAATCGCTTTTTCATTCTCCTCAGTTTCTTGATAAATAATACCAATACTATTTAGAATTTCAATTTCTCTTTCTGATAGGTATGATTTATGAAACTTCGTTAATTGTAAAGCCTCTTCAAGTAAAAGAATTGAACGCTCAGGGTCTTTATGTACATGAAACATACTAATGCCTTCATTCCAAAGGATAAATTGTTTAAAATCTACTGATTTCTTGTAGAGTGGGTTTTTCTTTTCCACTTTAATCATTTCCTTAACTATGTCGAAATCAAAAGCATGGACGGCTTGTCTTATTTGTAATTCTACTTCTTGTACATATTGATGGTGAGGGGCATAGCCAACTTGGTACAAATAGTTCACATCAACGCCAAGTCTTTTTGCAAGTAAGTATAATGTCGATGACAGCGGGTGTACTTCACCTTTTTCTATCTTGCTAATTTGTGCTTGTGTACATATACCTTCACTTAATTGCTTTTGTGATATTCCTTGTGTTTTTCGTATTATTTTAATCTCTTTCCCAATTTGTGAATAATCCATACATATCGCTCCAAGCATCTGGAATTTTTAAAACTATTAACTATAATATACCAAATATGGCATACTACTGTCTTTTGGTGGTAACTAAAAAAGAGGATGCCTTTTAGACACCCTCATTGATGTTACTTCACTTCCTTCAACCGGTCTGGCAGTGTTACAATCGATTCGTTTAACGTATCTAGCTTTGTTTCAATTCGGTGCAGCAGATAAAGCGTAACGACAATTGGAAATCCGACGTCAGAGATGAAGGGAAGAATGTTTTCCACACTTATAACCTCCTTTTCTAATGGCTACTATTAGAAAATAGGAAGGCAGTATGCCCTCCTCCATGTTCAAAGTACATTACGATAATGGGATTTCTTGCACATTTCGGTCAACAATGCGTGCAGCTTTTTTTGCCACTAAGTCGCCACCACTTGAAAATAAGGCATTTTGAGCGATAATGTCATCCATCGCTTGAGAAACTGCAGCGGGATCAGCTGGCTCAATTGGGTCATCTAACGAAATTGTTACCGTCTTATTGTCTTCATTGTAAAACTGTAATTGTAGTTTTTTCGCCATCAATTATCCCTCCTTTCTTAATTAATAGTTGTTTCTCGTGGATTATGGTCCAGTTACGACTGAAGTGTCTCTGCGTTCGACGTTCGTTAAATTATGAGTTTGCAACGGGTGCAGAGCATTTGCAATCACATAAAGTTGGTCTGGCGTTGCAGTGATTTTGACATTGTTTAGTGACTTAGATTTAAAGATAGGTTCACCATTTGCATCAACACCTGTTTCGAACGTCAGTTTAAGTGCGCTATCTGTTAAACTTTCTGCTGCCATCTCTATCACCTCCTTCACTTTGTATATACGAGATTAAGAGGGGAGAGGGGCATACTAGTCTCATTTTTAAAGTCTTAAATTGTAAGTGGAGTTCGAATATCTATTAAATGAAGAAAAAACAATAAAAAAATAACTGTAGACAATCTTCGACACAGTTTTCATAAAATGTGTTGTAATATAGTACTTACATATTATGTAAGTGGACATTGGTAGGATAGATAGTAGGTAAAAGGAAGGATTTAGAATGGAAAAAGAAAATCAATTAACTCAAGAACAATTGAAAGAAATATTAACGAAAGCACAAAAAGAAGCACATAAAATAGACAATGTGTCAGATTTTTTATCGCTCATTGAAGCGCAAGTTAAAAGAGCAACAGGAATGTATAAAGATGAGTTGAAAGCATAACTAATCTGAAGTAGATTGCTACTTTTCCTAATTGCCAAAACACTATAAGTATTTAAAAAAACTCGCATCTGCGAGTTTTTAGTCTTTTTTGATAGCTTTTAAGACGATTTCTTTTTGCTCCCCATCGCTACTTAAGAAGATTTGCTCTTTCGGGTTTGTCATATTGTCATGATCCCAAAATCCTAGTAAGTACAATTGAATGGGTGAACTTTGATCCTTGTTTATTAAATATTTTTCGGCTCCAGAAATTCCTATTCTTGCGATGTTTTCCCGATTAATTACTTTAGTGAATACCTCATCATTTGATAGTAGCAACAAATGAAAAGGTTTATCGTTATGCTGAATTTCCGTATAGTAATATTCGGCTTTCTCAGGTAATTCATGAATGTTTAAGCTTGTCTCATAGAGGGTATAGTCAGTATAAATATTTCCGAAAGGAAGCTGATAACTATTATTCAATGCCACGAAAATAGTTCCAGACTCGTCAATCGCAAATGCTCTTGAGTGTTCATCAATAGAAATGAACTTGCTTATTATTGTGCCATCCCATGACTCAATGAATTCTTGCTGGGCACCTTTATCGGAAGTGTGGAAATGCATATTAAAATAGATGCCTAATAATAAAATTGCAATTAACCCAATGATATTGGCTAGTAAAAGAGGTCGCTTCATTTTATTCTCACCGTCCCAATAAAAAAGTCTTACAACAATAGAAAAGCTGGCAAATTGCCAGCTTGAGAGAAGGTTATATGAAATTGATAGGGGGTCAATAACATATGAAAAATTCTTTTAACCATTTATAGCACGCTAATGTTAGCGGTACTAAGCCAACTCCAGTTTTCCCGATGACAATTCCACCGTATGCGTATTTACCAAAAGCTATGAGCCCGAAGCTTGTTACAGCAGCGGAAATAATCCCGATTGCAAGCTTTCCAATGGCTATTGCTCCAATACTATACAGAAGACTCACAGAAATGACGCCTAAACTTGCGAGAAAACTAAATGATATTGCGCCTAAAGAAAGAGCACCAATCGAAATGCCACCTATTGAAATAAATCCGACTGATATGCCGCCAATTGCAATTAAACCATATGCTTTTGATCCGATTGCGATGACACCGATGACATGGGCATTTTTTGAACTGTTAATATTAATGATAGGAATACGCTTAGATGGCCAAGCGTGTTGAACATTTTTATTTTTCCAAACAGCTAGTAGACTTGCCATGTTATCCAGCCTTTCTTTAGTGTAGTACAAAAAATTAAATTATGCCCAAGTTACATTTGAAGGAGTTTCTTCACCTGAAGATACTTCTTCTTGACTACTGTTTGGTGGAGGTAATTCCTCTTCAGGCATACTTACCATAACCATACTAGTACCGGATAATAAAAGAACAGTTGTAAAAGCGATTAATAGAAATTTTTTCATTTTTTAGCACTCCTTTTATTTTATAATTTTTTGTAGATCGAGAGTGTTGCTTTATAGTAATGAACGGCAAGTTTATATCTGCCTTTTGCCTCGTAGTGTTCGGCGAGCATTTGAGAGTAAAATCCGAATAAGAACCTATTGTTTTTCTTGAAGAATGGTAGTGCTGTTGTTCTTAATAAATTTTCTAACTCATCATGTTTCTCGCTTAGTAAGTATTGATAAATTTGGAGTTCATAAAGTTGAGCTTTTATCGTCTCTGGATTTACATCCTTTGCCATTAGCTCAGTTTCCTTGAGGTAATAGGCTGTATTTTTGGTGTCTCCAACCTTATGGTACTCTATGAGAAGTGATAAGCATGTATTTAACCTACCAACTTCATCATTATTTTTCATTTGCAAGCTTCTTTTATAGTGAGTAATTGCTTTTTCTTGGTTTCCTTTTAAAGAATTTAGGTAGCCTAGATTATGTTCTATTTTACCTAATAAGTAATCATAGTTAATTTTTTCACTAATATTACTTGCATGTTCATAATGCACAATTGCTTCATCAATGTTTTTAATTCGTCGGTACGATACACCTAAAATGAGATGAATATCAGCACATTTTTTAAAATGGTATGTAGATTGATAGAATTGTAAACATGCATTGGCATGTTGTATTGCTGATGCATCACTACCTAGCTTACTAAATGTTAAAGCGGTTAAGTATAACGTGTCAGCCTTTTCCTCATCATAGTGTTTCATGCCAAGAGGTAAACTTTTTATCGCCTCGCGCAAATCTAACTTAGACGCTTGGAAATTATTCATAACATAGTGCAAGTTCCCAGCATGTTTATGAAAGAGGTAGCGTAATGTTTGGTCAAAGTGTTGATATTCCTCTTTAACCAGCTCATACGTTTCCTTAGCAGCTTCATATTTAGCTACTAATGTGTAATACCTTACTCTGTAAATTTGAAAAAGCATTACGTCAGAAGGATCTTCCATAAAACTCTTCAATTCTTCTAGCTCTGTAAAAATTTCTTGTGATTCTTCTTTCTGGTTGCGAAGCAATGTTTCACCTAGAGTTATGAGTAACTGTTCAACCCTTTTATTTTCCACACTTACAGGGCTGATTTCTAGCCGTTCACATAATAACTCGATGACATCTTCAGAAGGGACAATTAAGTTGTTTTCGATTTTAGATAGATAAGGAATGGAAATGATACCTTGAGCTAAATCGTCCTGGGTCATTCCTTGGTTAATTCGATAGTATTTTATTTTCGTCCCAATCTTCATTTGCTATCCTCCCCATTGCTTACTACTATTATATACTTAAACTACATTATAATATATTGGGAAAATTGCAAAAACATTTGCACTTTAATGGGGTAAAAAAGCCGTTTTTTAGGAAATATTTCATAAAAAGAACACATTTAAGCGTATAAAAGGAAAAAATACAGTATAAATGTAAACAATGGTTCTATAAAGATAATTACAAAGTTATATAATTTTCAAAAGGACAATGAAACATTTCCCAACAAAAAAACTCACCAATCGGCAAGAAATATTGCCTAAGGTAAGTCAAATTTAAGCTATTTTGTCATCACTTTCATCTGGGTTGTTTTGATCGTTACTTATTGGAGTATTATCTTCAACTGTAAAATAATAAACTTGTGGTAAACCAAGTGTCACCCAATAATCATGGAGTAATGATGAACCTGTAAAAAGTACGATATTCCAATCAATCGCTAGCAATTTCATGGCATCACGTCCTTTAAAGTTTCAAGCAGGAAGACCACCTTAGTAGTAAGGAGAGTTACGAGCTTGTTAATGTATGTTTATTAAAGGAAGAAGATGTCCTAGTACTTTTCAATATTACTCTGTCTCGATGTTTTCACTATTTTTTTGTTGCCACAGTTTAAACTTATCTAAGTCAGTTGAAATTTGCTTCACTGCAAAAGCGATGACAGCAGCATCATCAAAAATGCCTAGTCCTGCGATAAAGTCAGGGACAAGGTCAAGAGGAGAGACAAAGTAAAGAATAGTAGCAATAACCGTGACAATTGTTTTACGTGGAATTTCTTTGTAATCACCTTTTTTCCAGGCTTGGACTAATTCTAAAAGTAAATGAAGCTTCTCCCACACATCAGCCAAGGAAGATTGGCGAGTTTTCGCTTTTGATAGAGCTTTTTTTAGAAGGCCTTCTGTCTTATCTTTATCATCAATATATTGTTTTGCTTTTGACTCATATTTTTTCATGCCATGTTCATATTTTTCTTTATCTGCCATAGGAGACCCGCCTTATTTTTATAGTGGAAATATGATGCTTATTGTTATCATCTATTGTATCATTCATCCTTCCACATGAAAAAAACCTAGCACATCTACTAGGTCAAAAAAATATTCAACGGTAGAAAAATTGTCGCCTGATGTTGTTTGTTCAAAAAGTTAATCTTTATCATTGGTGGAGGTCGTTTCACTACTTTGTTCAAGTGGATCAATCGTATGTTTGTGTGAACTTGCGAGGCTTCCATGGCTTACATGGTGCATGAACCAGAGGAAAATCCCAATGAATAGCAGTGCGCACATTGCAAAAAAGAAAATAAAAAACAAAGTCATCATCCGAGCTTACTCCTTTCGTAAATGTTTTAGAGTTTTGCATCTGACATGCTCTATCTATGTATATTAAAGCTGAAGTAAAAGTATTAATTGATGAACCAGTTTAGTTGGACATTTAGTCGAGGGTGCACAAAAAAAGAATCTAGCTAGGCTAGATTCTGCAATCGTTATTTATTATTAAATTGTTTAAGACTCGATATCTACATCATTGTCAGTATCGTTATCAAAGTACGTTTCATTACTTTCGAAGTCTACCTCTCGTTGTACGCCGCTAGAAGAATTGCCGCCGGTCATTTTTACCCGGATGATGTTAATTATTACAAGGATGACAACAACGCCAAACATGATTATCCAATCCATACAATTCAACCCCTACCTTATAATTTTTCTAGGTGCTGATGGATACGCTACTACTAGTATATTAAGAAGGAAGTGGAAAAATAATAATCTAATAAAAAAAGATGCTTACGCATTCGTAAGCACCTCTTAATTTAATAGTTAATTAGTTTAATGTTCCTCCAGCTTGCACGTATCGAGCGTTAAACTCTTGTACAAATTGGTTTGTAATTTCCGAATCATGAATGATTAACATGTTTTCATCGTTAATGTCATTTCCATTTGTACTCCAGTTTGTTGAACCGACAATAACTGTTGGATCACTGTTTGTGTCAGCATCGATTATCATTGTTTTACTATGAAGTTTACGAGATTCATTGCCTTTATAAACGGGTGCTGGATTTGCCCAGCGAACATTCGGATTGTTTATGCTCGTTTGACTAGCCGTACGTCCAGTCATTTCAATGCTTGCGCTCCACCATTGGTTCCAGAAACTTGCATCGAAAAGTCCTTTGACATCAAAGCCTGTAAGAGTTCCTTCCATGTCGTTATAAGAACCTTCCCATTTATATTTCAATTCATCCACTAATGCTTGGTCACTCCAGGCAAAGATCGAGAAGTACGTGTTAATGTCTGCTTCATTTTTTACTAACTCGGTCATCCGTCCAACTGCATTATCACCAGACGAGAAGTAAACTTCAACTGTCGTCCCGCCGACATCTACAAGCTTTGTAGTGTTGTCGATTTTACGAGTGCTAAAGTTGGCAGCTGCTTTATCCGGCGTTAATGTGGCACTACCCCACATTTCATTAAATTCCACTTTATATATATCTACTAATTCAGGAGAGTGAATCTCAACAACATGTTGCTGGTTGCCATCAAGAATTCCTGCAGCCATATTTTCATCTGTTCCGTAAAGCCCTGTTACTGTAAAGTTCCAACTTCCTGTAAATACCCACTTGCGATCGATAAGGGCAAACTTGTTATGCATTTGGTTACCTGGAGAGTAATATTCACCAGGATTTTTTTCTTCGGCATCAACGAATAAGTATCCTGTCGTCATCGTGCTTCCGACTTTCACCGTCACTTGAGGGAAGTCATTAAACTGGCTCGGTAATCCATAGGTAGCACGTTTTGTGCTATCTTCCACGACAAACATTGGTGAATCAGAAAAGACCGTGATATCATCGCTCGTTCCGACTTTCATGTCAGCACCACGCACCATCTTTTCAACGTATAAACGCATTGTTTCATATCTTTCCGTATAGTGTGGGTCAGTTGCATCTTTTGCATCAGCGATGACACGAACATTAACGCCTTCTGCTGCTTTTGCTATTAACGTATCGACAATTCCTGGTAAATTGATTTCGTACGTTGCAAAATCAATTGATGTTGTTGCTTCATTTAAGCGTTGGATTAATCTATTTTCTAAATTAACGTTATAGTTTGCTAAGTTACCAGTAGTAGCATAGCTTGTATCAGCACTTTTATTAAAGTAAACATTAATTGCATGAAGTGCGTCACTTACACTGTTTAGTTGTTCACCAGTTGGTGGTGTTCCTCCACCAGTGCCTGAACCTGTATCTTCTGTTGAATTTGAGTTTAGAGCTTTCGGTGTTCCGTAACCACCAATATATGTAGCTGTGGCATTATTCCAGTTTGTAGAGTCTGTACCATTACTTAATGCGACTGTTCGTTCCATTGTCGACTTAGAAGTGTTATCACCTGCGTGCCAAGCATCGACGGAATCGATTAACGTGCCACTTGCATCACGAAGTTCAAGTACTTCTGTCGTATTTGATAACGAACCACTATAGATTAAATCTGCAGCAATTCCATTCACTGAGTTATCGTCTGTTTTTTCAAGTAGGAAATAGCCTTTTGCTGGAATGACACCTGATAATGTAATAGAAGGTGAGCCATCTTGAGCATTTAAAGTCCAGCCTGTTATATCAATGTCAGAGCTAGAAGTGTTGTAAAGTTCCATCCATTCGTCACTGTATGACGTCGTCGTTCCCATCCAAGCTATTTCGTTAATAACGATATCGTTTGGTCCTGCTGCGATAACTTGTTGATGGGTTGTTCCAACAGGTAATGATGATGCAATAAGTAAGACTGCTAGACTAAAGATTGATAGAATTTTTCTCATGTAATTTCCTACTCTCCCTTTAAACTGGAATATTTTGTCGGTATGTGTCGAAACTGTTGCTTCTTTTTCATTATAAAAGGGATTTCACTTTTTGAACACCGACCAAAAGTATTATATTTTCGTATTTATAAATAAACAATTGAAAAAAAGGTGTATAACCAGAATATGTAAGCACTTAAACACGAATATTAAAACTAAAATATACAGTATTGTTAAGTTTGTGGCGTGATGTGAAAAAAGTGAAGTATTATGCACACAACAAAAAGAGATAGCCCCGACTGTTAGTAGAAACAGTTAGGCTATCCTTTTTCAATTACTTAGCGATTTTGTCGGTCGCGCTTCCACCTGCATGTTCTGTAATTTGCTTTTGGATGTTGCTTTGAATTGCTTCAATCTTTTTGAAATCCATCGCAGTGGCATAAATTTCTTCTAAGTCGTCGTGTAATGCTTTTGCTTCAGCTAAATGGCTAGTTCCCTGTTTCATTTTTTCGGAATAACGTTTTTCCACTTCGGCAATTTCTGAAGCATATTTCTCATCTGTCCCAGGTGTTATTGTCTTTTCATACATATCGACAATTTCATCACCTTCGCGCTCAGGGAAATATTCATGGGGAGCTGTGCTATCAAAGATTGCAATTCCTAATTCACGAAGTATGACCATGTCTAAGCTGTTTGGAGCAAAACCGCAATGGTATACTTCTGCATCAAAACCTCGTTCTTCCGCACCTGTTACGAGTTTCTTTAACATTGTTGACTTTCCTGAGCCCGGACGTCCTTTAATGAAGAAACGCTTTTCTATATCTGCTGTTAAGTTTGGAATGAAGTCGTTTGGACCTTTAGGAGTTGCAGCTCCTAAAAAGCGGTGTCGGATATCGGCAGGTTTATTTAGAGAGTTCTCCCCGAAAAATTGCGTGATTAGTTGTAATGTTAGGTCGTTAGCCTTCGCAAAATCCATATTATTAATATAGAATTCTTCCCACTCATCGTGAATGGCAAGTGCTTCAGCATAGTCATCATATGCAGCTTGAAAAGCAGCACTTATTTGCGTTTGTAGCGCTTCAATTTGTTTCCTTTGCGTAGCTAATTTTTTAGCATCCCAAGCTTCACCTAAATTAACATACTCTTCGACAGCTCCAGGTGCTTTTGGCTCAATGACATGTGGTGCAGTGCCGTCAACGATGCCACAGCCTAGTTCACGGATAATTACTCCATCAATGGAATTGTTATCAGATGAACAGTGTAAATATTCAATGTCATACCCTTTTTCCGACCATTCTTTTCCTACTTTTTTCATTAATGTAGACTTTCCAGTCCCGGGGCCGCCTTTTAAAATAAACAAGCGTTCAAGACCAGCTAAGTTAGAGTCGTATAAGTTATAAAAGCCTTTAGCGGTGTTTCCACCAGCATAATAATTTCGTATTTTTCCACTCAAAAAAATCACTCCTATGTTAGGCAGTAGTTATTAAAACACATAAATAACTTATGCAAGAAGGAGTGAGTAGGTGAGTGCCTAAATGAATTGCGTATCTTGCTGAATTGTCATTTTGATCTTTGGTATTTCCGAGGCTAATACTGGTTTGCTATAGTAGTAGCCTTGAATATAGTGGCAATCTAGTTGTTGGAGGAATTCAACTTGTTCTCGTGTTTCAACACCTTCTGCAACGATTTTACAGTTGAGGTTGCTTCCCATATTAATAATTGTTTTTACGATGGCCTCATTTTGTGTGTGAATATCATCTATAAAGGATTTATCAATTTTTAAGCAGTCGATAGGGACGTGTTTTAACGTGCTAAGTGAAGAATAACCTGTCCCGAAATCATCAATGGCAACTTTAACACCCATTTTTTTAATCCGTTTAATACTTTTAATTGACTTACTGTCTCGTAAAAGGCTCTCGGTAATTTCAATTTCAATTTTGCTGCCATGACAGTTTTCATCCTCTAAAATTTCCCTTAGTTCTTGAGGGAATTTTGGTCTTTGTAACTGTAGAACAGAAACGTTAATAGCGGTTTTAACATCGTGCCAGCCTTCGTCTATCCATTTTCTTGTTGTTCCAACGCAATAATGCTTCTGAGCCGATAACTTTATTTGTCTTTATTTCAACTTTCGGTTGGTATTGTAAATATAGCTGCTTTTTTTCTATTGCTGTGCGTAACTCTCGTTCAATTTCCATTCGTCTGACGTTTTCTTCATATAAATTATTCGAATAAAATTTATAATTATCTCTGCCGGATTCTTTAGCAGTATACATTGCTATATCAGCATTTTTTATTAATGTATCGCTATCCTGTCCGTCCCGCGGAAATATAGAAATACCAATACTAGTAGAAATGTACATAGGTAATCCTCTAACAAAAACTGGTTTCCTGAGTATGCTACTAATTTCCTCGGCTATAAAAGCAACTTCACTAATTGATTTGTTGCTATTAATAACAATAATAAATTCATCCCCACCATATCTAGAAATAAATTCGTTTTTTAATAGCGACATTGATTTAAGCTTTTCTGTTACTTTCTTTAGTAATTCATCTCCAGAAGAATGACCGTACGTATCGTTAATGTTTTTAAAGCGATCTAAATCTAGAAATAGCGTATAGCCTTTCTTGCCATTTTCTATTGCATCTGTAATCGCGGATTCAAGGTGGCGAGTTAATAGATTCCTGTTTGGTAATGACGTTAATGTGTCGTAATAGGCTAAATCATTTATTTTTTCTAACTGTTTTTTTCGCTCGGTAATGTCTACTGCAAAAGATAAGATAACATCTTGACCTTGGAAATTTGTCTTGTAGCCATTTATTTCTGCGTAAATAAATGAACCATCAGGGCGAATGATTTTATATTCAATTGGCTTTACTTGATGCCCTTGTTCAATTTTTTGAATACGTTCATTAATTATATCTATTTTCGTAGGTTCAATTAACTTTGTAAGTGATGTTCCAATTAAGTCATGTTCATGTTGCACCCCAGCTATCTTTAAAGCGGCAGGGTTAACCCAAATGATCTTTTCATTTTTATGGACAATTATACCAATAGGAGATGTTTTAACTAACGATTCGTAATTTCTTTCTTGTTGATTTCTTAGCATTTCTGCTTCTTTTCGCTTAGTCACGTCTAATGCAACAAACATAAGGGCTTGTTTGCCCTCATCAGTAATCTGCATTACGACAGATTCAATGTAGATTATTCTTTTCTTAAGCGTAATTACTTTGTACTCAATAGGTTCAACTGGGATGTGTTGTAAAGCATCATTCAACCTTTTTCGTCCTTCGTCATGTTGAATAGGGTCAATAAAGTCTAACATGCTTTTACCTAGTACCTCTGATTCGTTCTCAGCTTCTAGTAGCGATAATGTTTTTTTATTGGCATAAGTTATTTTCCCTTCTGTGTCATAAATAACGACAAAGTTTGGGGATTTTTCTACAAAGTTATTGTAGCGGTTTTCACTAACACGAATCTCCTTTAGTAGCTTTTCTTTGCGCAGTTCTAACTTCTGCTTAAGCTCTGAAACTTGATCAAATTGCTTTCCAATCCACCATGCTGGAAAAAGTAATAGGATTGTTATAGTAACTTCACTAAAGTGTAATGTGTGCCCATATAAAAAATTGTAGTAATAAAACCAAATGCCTCTAAAAGATAAAATGAAAGCAACTGCTGTAAGTCTTCCTTTATAATGCATGGAAATAGTACCACCTTATAATGAGACTTTTTTCAAACAATTATTTCTTTTAAATTACCCTAAGAAATCAAAAGTCAAACATCTGATGCATCTCTTCTGATCTTCTGATGTAAAAAATAAAAAGCCAACAAAAATAAATCTTCTGTCGGCTTTTATTTAGCGTAACATAATTGGAATTTTTATGTAAAGGGGAACCGTAAAGTTAATTTAATTCATATTAATCAATAGTTTGTAAGCATCGATGCTACTAGTCGAAAGTTTGTTATTACTTTCTTCATCATCTGTAACGGACCAACATAATGAAAGCACAGCGTGACAATATCCCCAAAGTAATATCCGTTCTTTATTTAATGATAATTGCTTGGCAAAAAGCTCAGCGCGGAGGTCGATTGTTTTCGCCTTAGCCTCAATCGTTTCTGGAATACAATTTAACATATATTGCGATAAGTCATATTCCTTCTCACCAATTAACCCTTTAGGGTCGATGGCAATCCATCCTTGGTCGTGGGAAAGGACGTTGTAATGGTGAAAATCTCCGTGTAATAACATTGTCTCTTTTGATGTGTCGACCATGTAGGTAAACACTTTGGCAGCTTGTTGCAATGTTGCGCCATCAATTGGCCCAAAACCATTTGGGTGCTTTAGGGCATACTCTTTTATAGCGTTAGCGCGACTGTCCACTGTTGGAAGGTTGATATGTGTGCTTACCGGTTTCCACAAGTCGGATAACACCTTAGAACTAATAATCACGGCATCTTCTTCGTCCTCAATGGTACTTAACATCTCTCCGGGAATGATGTGCTCTAAGATCATAATTGCTTTTTCTTCATCAAAATCAAGTAATTTGTTAATACCTTGTCCATTATAGATTTTTAGTGCTTGTAGTTCCTGTGCGCATTCAAATCCTGGAACGGATAGTTTTAAGACAACTTTTTTTCCGTCCTTCGTCGTAGCTGGGGCAACATAGTTAAATGAAAGCTTATAAGGTTCATGAACAGTAATTTTCCAACGCTTTTCACAATAAGCAATTATATTTGGTAAATCAGCAAGCCATTTTTTACCTACTTCTCCAAAAAACATTCGGATATTAGAAGTAAATTGTTCGGGTAAATTCATCTTAAATCATCCCTCTCATTGTTATGAAATGGTATTAAATAGAAAAAGTTAGGGTAATTTAGTATATGTATGTACCACTATACCCAAAGTAAAGAGGGATATCATGCTTCATGCCTTTTTAATCATTTTTTTTCTAATTGCTTCCCTTTATTGGGGGGATTGGCGGAAATGGCGGAGCTTTTTACCGACAATTTATTATTTTTCATTGTGTAACTTATTTTACCAATATATTGCTTTTGTTTTAGATAAGAAGTTGTGGGAACTAAAAAAACCAATTTATAACTTGTTTCTAACTGACACCATTTATGCATTTGTTGCCTACCCTGCTTTTGTTATTTGGTTTTTAAGCAATGAAAGAGAAGATGCACCACTTAAGCACAGAGTATTAAGATACGGAAGATGGGTAAGTATTTCACTTCTTGTAGAATATGTTTTTATTAAACTTAATTATATTGAATTAATGAATGGCTGGAACATTGGTTGGGAAGTGTTTTTTTATAGTACAATGTACCCGATGGTAGCGTTACACCATCGCAGACCATTATTAGCCATTATTCTTTCAAGCGTAATGATCGTTTTCTATTTGATTATGTTTAATTATCCAATCTTTAAAAAATAAAACCCTTTGAGTCCAGTATAGAGATTCAAAGGGTTTTTCTGTGGTAACAAGTGAAGAAACCTCCATTTATTGAAATGGAGACTTCTACTATTTAGGCAATGGTTGAATTCTGCAGCTTGCTCTTGTCTACTTGCTGTTCTTGAAATATGGGTAGAGATATATCGACTATCGTTCCTTGATTAATTTCGCTTGAAAACACGATTGAACCGTTATGTTCTTCAATAATTTTTCGAGTAATCATTAACCCTAGTCCTGTTCCTTTTTCTTTGGTTGTGTAAAAAGGTTCACCAAGGTGTGCAAGGCGTTCTTTCGGTATCCCAGGTCCATCATCAATGAACTTGAAATAGACATAATCCTCTTTACTAGTAATTATGATTTGGATGTTTCCACCTAAAGGCATAACTTCGATTGCATTCTTGATAATGTTAATAAAAACTTGTTTTAGTTGGTTTTTCTCACATTCAAATAACGGTAAATTTTCATTGAAGTTTTTAATGAATTGTACATTATTCATATTTGCTTGGGAATCTAATAAGGTAATTACTTCTTCTAAAATAGCTATACAATTGTGCATTTCATATTGGTACACTTCCGGTTTTGCTAGATACAAAAATTCATTGACAATCATGTTTATTCGTTCAATTTCTGTTAGGACAATCTCACAATATTTTTCGTTATTAATATGACTAGCTTTTAATAATTGGACAAACCCTTTAATAGAGGCCATCGGATTACGAATTTCGTGTGCTACACCAGCGGCTAACTGCCCGGCAATGGTGAGCTTTTCTGCTTTTAATAGTAAGTCTTCCATTTCTTTTCGCTTTGTAACATTGCGGAGCATTACTTGGCTAACGATTTCTTCTTTATATGTAATCGGTGTCGTAATCGTTTCAATATCAACTGATTTTCCATCATCTTTCATTAATTGCATCTCAGAAGTTTTTTTGGTATCTATATCTTTCGAAGGATGTGAAGAGGAGTGGGGTAGATGTAATTTTGGAATATCTATAAATGAGGCTACACTTTTCCCGATAACATCAGACTCTTGTTCAGAGAGCATTTCTGTTGCAGAATGGTTAGCATATATAATCCCGTCATTATTTTCGATTAAAATACCATCGGGAGATTTTTCAACTACTTGCCTGTAAAGACTTTCATTATTTTCTAATTCAATATAATAGGAGAGAAAGGATGCCATCGATTGAAAAAGTGCAATATCTTTATCAGAAAATGAATAAAGTTCAGTAGAAATTGCGCACAGTGTTCCGTACATTTCTCCATTTTTTAATCGGATAGGTGCACCTAAAAAGCTTTTTATATTTAGATTCACTGTTACATCCATTTGAGAAGTAATCGAATCCAGTGCCGTATTATTTATAATGACAGGGTCACGCCCTGCTTTTGCTATTAAGTGTCAGTAGGCATCGGTGAAAGGAAGTTCCGTCCCCGCATCAAATAAATGGTCTTTTCGATGAAAGGCGCTAAATATTAAACTAGTTACTTTATCATTGCTTGCGACACAAAATGTATTAACCCCGACAAATTGACTTATGACATGTAAGGTGTGATCTGCAGCAGCTTGTAAACTTTCATAAAATGGATGTTGCACTTTATCATTATTCATTTTTCTATTACTCTCCAATTCGTAATTTTGTAGTTATTTCCAAATTATTTCCCTAACTATTTTCGCTAAGAAACGGTAAATTCCTTTCTGTAAATATAAAAAAAGTCCCAGAATTGAGACTTTTTCTAATAATATTGTTAAATTTTCCGATGTTTCTTTAGTGCGAAGACATTCGCTAACATGAAGGTGAGGGAAAATCCTAGTAACACATAGACATTGTGGGCGATAACTTCCCAACCTGCACCGCGTATCATCACATCGCGCAGCGCTTCAGCACCGTATGTTAAAGGCATGATAACACTTAAGTTAGCTAACCAATCAGCAACGGTATCCATGTTAAAGAGTCCTGATAGAAATGCTTGCGGAACGATGACTAACGGAATGAATTGAATCATTTGTAGTTCATTACTAGCAAAAGACGATAATAACGTGCCTAGCGTTAAGGCAGTTAATGCTAGCAAAAGTGTTATTAATAGCACATAAAAAAACGACCCGACCATAATCATATCTAATACTTCAATGGAGAAAAAAGCGATTAATGTTGCCTGAAGTAAAGTGAAAATACCGAATCCGCCAACATAGCCAAGAACGATTTCCCAACGGCGAAGTGGACTTGCTAGTAATCGTTCTAATGTGCCACCCGTTCGTTCACGTAAGAAGGCTACCCCAGAAATTAAGAAAACGAAAAAGAAAACGAAAAAGCCTATTAACACAGGGCCAAAATTATCAAAAGCAGCCATATCATCTGAACCGTGTAAATAGTGAATAGTAGGCTGGAACAATTGTTCTTTTTCCCCAGTGCGTTGCAACGCAGAATGAATAGCGAATAAAACCGTTTTATTTGCTGCAGGGTCACTACCTTCTAGCGTGATCACTGGCGAATTTCCTTCTATTGTAATTATCGCGTCAACTTCTTGCGAGGTAATCGCCTTTTCTGCTTCTGTATTGCTCATTTCAGTCAGTGTAAGATCTTGCCCATCCAGAATCGTCAGCATCTGCGCCGGAACATCTACGATTGCAATATGCGGCGTATATTTTTCGCCATTAAAGACGAGAGACATAATCCATAAAATGAGCATTGGGGCGACGATCATTAACGCCAAGGTCCGCTTGTCATGAAAGAATTGTTTAATAATGCGAAATATTAATGCTTTCACCCTCATCCTCTAGCACCTCCAAACGTTAAAAAGGCTTCCTCAATTGTCGTGGCAGAAGTTTCATCTTTTAGTGCCTGCGGGCTACCAATGGCAATTAACTTACCATCGCGAAGCATCGCTAACTTATCACATTTTTCTGCCTCATCCATCACGTGTGTCGTTACAAGAATTGTTGTGCCATGTGCACGTATCGCATTCAAGGCTGCCCATATTTGTTGTCTTAATACTGGATCGATCCCAACGGTTGGTTCATCAAGAATGAGGACATCCGGTTCATGCAGTAGTGCGATAGCTAAGGAGAGCCTTCGTTTCATGCCGCCAGAATATTGATGTATATTTTTTCTTACATGGTCCGTTAAGTTTACGATTTCTAGGACTTTAGAGATGCGCTGTTTTAATTCCTTCCCTTTCAATCCGTAAATTTCTCCGAAGAATTTTAAGTTTTCTAATGCAGTTAATTCATTATATAGTGCATCAGATTGTGCCATATAACCTATGTTTTCCATCGTATTTAAATTAGGCATTTGTGAACTTAGTATCATAGTGCGCCCCGTAGTCGCATGTTCAATGCCAGCAATAATTTTTACGAGAGTCGTCTTTCCAGCCCCAGATGGGCCGAGAATACCAAAGATTTCTCCCTTGTTAACTGCTAGTTCAATAGTTGATAAGACTTCCTGTTTTCCGTACATTTTCCCAACATTCTCAACAGTAATAGCTAATTCAACCAATTTTTACACCTACCTTAGATCTTCTTCTATTAAAAGCTTCTATTACGAGTATACTTGAAAGATTTGGAATATATTATCCTTTTTTCTTAATTAACTCTAGTAAAGTGTCATGTTTTTATGGCAGATACATATAGTCAAGTAGAGCTATTAAAAAGGAGTGACGATATGGAAAGGCTAACGAGTGAGCAAAGCCAATTCAACGTTAAGTTTCGTAGATTAACTGATAGATTGGAACTGACGACGGTGTTTGCCGATCGTTTTAATATTAATGTTGCCGTTTGTTATATGCGGCTAACAGGGATAAGTGACATTAGAAAGCATTTTGGTAATGAAATGATGAATAAAGTGTTACGAATTATCGACACAAGACTTTATTGTAATTTAAGGGAAGTTGATACAATTCAACAGATTAGTGACTGCGATTTTATCGTATGCTTAACAAGCGTTACAGAAAAAGAGACAGAAGCCATTATTTTAAGAATAAAAGAGGCGGTCAGCAAAGAAATTAACATTCATGATTTTCAAGTAAGTTTAAGTACATATATAGGTATTGCTATGTATCCGTCGATTACAAAGAATAGAGAAAAATTAATTCATCATGCGAAGGTTGCAATGCATCACGCAAAAGAAAAAGGAGAAAACAGTGTTGTCGTTTATGAAAATCCTTCGTTGCAATCGCAAGAAATGATTTTAAAAACTGACTTAAAGTATGCGATAAAAAAAGGGGAACTGGAAGTTGTCTATCAACCACAGCTATGTGTAAAGCGTAGTCAGATAGTAGGTTTTGAAGCGTTAATACGTTGGCACCACTCAAAATATGGACTGATTAGCCCTGGTGACTTTATCACTTATGCCGAAAGTACTGGCTATATTAATAAGATGACGAAGTGGATGATGAAGCAAGTATGTGAAAGTATTGTGAAATTTGCATCCATGGAAAGTCAGCAACTATCATTTTCCGTTAACATTTCGTTTAACCAATTGTTGAAGGAAAACTTCATGGATGAATTATTAGAAATTATTAACGCTCACGATATTCCTCCTGAGCAAATTTGCTTTGAAATTACGGAGAACATAAAATTATATTCATTAGAAGAAGTGGCAGAAAAAATACATTATTTGAAACGTGCGGGGATAAAATTAGCTATCGATGACTTTGGGGAAGGTTACTTTTCCTTTTCAGACTTAGCGAAAATAGAAGCAGATGCCGTGAAGTTAAGTAAAAGTTTTATAGATCAGTATGAAAAAGAGAATATGAAAGTAATCCTAGTATCAATGGTAAAAATGATTCATAAGCTAGGCATGGAAGTTGTTGTCGAAGGTGTAGAAAAGAAAGAACAATTGCAACTTTTAAAAGAAATAAAGGCGAATTTAATTCAAGGCTACTATATAAGTAAACCGATGTCTTTTGCGATAACCAAAGAGACAATGCTTGAAAAGATGGAGAAGATGCAAGAAAAAGGAAAGCTCAGTTCCTAAAAAATGAAGAAAAAAAATGAAGAAAATTCGGGAAGGGCATCTGCTAAGGTGCCTTTTTTATATTATAAAGAAAAGGAGAATGGAATATCTAGATAGAAATATGATTACGATGTAATGTATAGAGCAGAAGTATTATAATCTAATAAGAAAGTAGTACATAGGAGGATACAAAAAATTATGAAAGTCTTACATTTGTTATTGAACCGAAAAATTATTGTTGGCTTATTAATCTTGTTTATTTTATTGTTAGGTACTTTTGCCTCGCAAAAATTAGAAAAAGAATTAATGCCTGCTGTTACGTTTGATATGGCAATGGTAGAAATTTCTGCTGGAGATCTCCCTGCACTAGATGTAGAGAGTAAGATTACTAATCTCTTAGAACAAAAGATAAGTAGTATGAAGGGTGTGAAATCGTACCAGTCAACGAGTGCGATTGGTAGAAGTTCATTGACCGTACAGTTTGAGTCTGGTGAAGGGGAAGAAGGATTCAAGCAAATAGAAGCGGAAGTTGCCAAGCTAAACGCTGAAATAGAAGAAATAAAAGATGTGCAAGCGTATCAATTTGCAACAACTGCTCCACATGAAATGTTTATGGACTTGTCAAAAGGTAGTATGGAAGATATGACTAACTTTGCCAACCAGGTATTAAAGCCTCGCTTAGAAGCATTGCCAGAAGTGCGTGAAGTAGCTTATATGGGATTAGAGCAAAAAGAAATTATTATTACTTTTAATGAAGAAAAATTGCAGAAAAATAGCGTCGATCCAATGCAATTTATCGCTGTTTTGCAACAAGCAAACGAAAACATTGCGATAGGTAAACTAGAGGGAGAAACGGATACAACGGTACGTTGGAAGTCAGAAATTACATCAATTAATGAATTAGAAGAATTAGAATTATCGAACGCATTGGGAGAGTTAGTCAAGCTAAAAGACGTAGCGTCCGTAGAGACAGAAACAGCTGTGTACTCCTCCACTGCTTGGAAAGATGGCGAAAGTGAATTTATTTTCGTGCAAATTGGTCGTCCTGCATCTGTGACGACAATTGAAATGACTGAAGCGGTCCGAAAAGAAGTCGCTAAGATCCGAGAAGAAGGATTAATAGAAGGATTTCAGTTAAATGAAATGATGGCTCAAGCAGATTACGTAAAGGATTCCATTGAAGGAGTTTCCAATAATGTGCTTTATGGGGGCTTACTTGCATTAGTTGTGTTATTTCTATTTTTACGAAATATCCGGGCAACGATTATTATCGGGCTTTCGATTCCGATTTCCATCTTACTGACATTCGCTACAATGGGTATGCTTGGCTACAGTTTTAATATGATTAGTTTGATTGCGCTCGGTCTAGGTATTGGGATGATGGTTGACTCGTCAATTGTTATTTTAGAGTCCATCTACAAAAAGAAAGAGTTAGGATTTGCAAATCGTGAGGCTGTTCTACAAGGGACGAAAGAAGTTGCCACAGCGGTACTTGCATCAATGCTAACGACGATCGTTGTTTTTTTACCAATCGGCTTATTAGGTGGAGAAGCTGGGAAGATAATGATCATTTTATCGGTGGTCGTCATTATTACGTTAGTAAGTTCAGTAATCGTCGCTTTCACGTTAATTCCTACAATGTCAGAGAAGTTTTTGAAAACGAAGGAGCGCAAGAGTGAAGAAGGCGGTCGTATTGTACGCAGTTATCGAAGATTTATTACGTGGATGGCTGGGAAGAAACGTCGTCGTATCGGAATTATTTCGTTATTTGCGCTAATCTTCTTTAGTTCATTTTTACTATTAATGTTCGTCCCGAAAACAGTGATGCCTGATATGTATAATCGTCAAGCTGAAATATACATTACGCTTGAAAAAGGCACAACACCTGAAGCAGTTAATGCAATTGCTGAAGAAATCAATGAGCGAATGCAAAAGGTAACAGATGTCGATAGCAATATCGTTTATACGTTTGGAAATATTTTAGGTGTATTTATTAATATGACACCGGCGGAAGATGCTACAGTAGAACAAAAAACGATTAATGAAAACATCATGCAGGAACTTCGGGAAATGGTAGATGCTCACCCAATTGAAGCTGTCGGTGGGATGGAAGCGTTTAATGGTGGTAGTTCGCCTGTTCAAATTGAAATTTCCGGAAGCGATTATGAAACATTAAAACAACTAACTAAAAAGTTAGAAAGCAAATTAAGTGAAGTTGAAGGGTTAACAGACATATCTTCAACCGTGGATAAAACAAAGACTGAACAACAAATTGTTGTATTACATGACAAGATAAAAGAAGATGGCTTGACGAAGGAACAGATTAAAACGCAAATCCAACAAGCGTTTACGAAAATGCCAGTAGGTAGCATTACGCTAGATTATCAAAATTTACCGATATATTTTATGTTCTCAGACGATGTTATTTCTTCCAAAAGTGAATTATTAAAAAAGGAATTTATAACGCCGATTGGCATTAGGAAAATTGGAGACTATGTAAAACTAGAACCTTATGAAGCACCAGTTGAGATTGAGCACATTGACGGAAATCGAATTGTGAAAGTCGGGGCTCAATTAGATGGAAAAGATTTAGCGTCTGTAAACTTAGATGTGCAAAATGCTATTAAGGAGATTGATGTTCCTGCGGGTTATTTTATCTCTCTAGCAGGTGGTTTAGAAACACAAATGGAAAGAGTAAAAGAAATGGTTATGATCTTAGCGATCGCTATTTTCCTTGTATATGTCGTGATGGCTATTCAGTTTAATAGTATAAAACATCCATTTGTAATTATGTCTGTCATTCCGATGACGATTGTTGGAGTAATTATTGGTTTATTTATTACACAACAAGAATTAAGTGTCATGACAGGAATGGGCGTTGTCATGTTAATTGGTATCGTCTTAAATAATGCAATCTTACTTATTGACCGCACAAAACAGTTACGTCAAGAAGGAAAGAAAGTACCTGAAGCATTACTTGAAGCTGGAATTAATCGAACACGTCCAATTTTTATGACAACTTTAACGACGGTGTTCGGAATGCTGCCACTTGCATTAGCGACTGGAAATGCAAGTAACTACCAAGCGCCAATGGCAATTGCGATCATTGCCGGTTTATTATTCGCAACAATGATTACACTCATTTTAATTCCAGGAGTTTATATGCTTTTTGAAGATGTTGCAAACGGGACGAAGAAAATAAGACTTAAGAAAAAACAAGCATAAAATACATGAAAAGTAAGGCGAGCAAATGAGGAATTTATTTGTCTCGCTTTTTTATATGGTACAAACGTCCAATCACTCGTGAAATCAGGGCATATAGTGACTGTATAAGGACGAAAAATTCCTTAAATGATTTATAGGAGTTGATATTATGTCTGGCGGATTCGGATATGGCGGTGGCTTCGCGCTAATCGTTGTTTTATTTATCTTGTTAATTATTGTCGGTGCTGGCGGCTTTGTAAAAGGCTACTAATAGATAAAAAAACGCCCATAAATTGTGGGCGTTTTTCCTTATAATGGTTTCCAAATCATTAAGATGATAATAAAGACGTCAATTGTTGATGCTGTAATCATTAAAGGTTTCAATCCTTTTTTTATAGTCCAGTACGTTTCAGGAATTTCCTCGCTTTTTACTTCGCACACTACATTTAATGCGTTTTGTATTCCAGGTAAAATTTTAATTACATAAATGAGAACGGCGGCTAATAGTAAAACGATAGCTGTAATATACCAACCCTTAAGAAAAAGGTCAGTATTTAATGCTCCCATTCCTAAACCTGTTAGAAGTAACAATATAGAGCCGAATTTAGGATAGTTAGCTCCTTTTTGAATGAGACGTAAAGCAAGGGTTAATTCGCTTACTTTTTTAGGTAACGCAAGAATGAATGGGAAAAGAAACGTAGCTCCAATTCCTGCAATTGCAGATAAGATATGAATAGATAATAACATTTTGTAAAGAATAATTATCCCTCCTAAAATAAAGTTGAGGAGATTCAAAAGAAGATTAAACTACTAATATTTATTAAACTGGCGTAGCGATTATACATAAAAATGCATGAAAATCTTTAAAAAGCACATTTTATTAATGGAGGTGCAAAGCTAATGAATGAAAAGAAAAAAATTGAACATGATGAGGTTATGACCGATAAAGACCTCATTGTCGAAAAAGGAATGCCGCCACAAATTTTAGCAAGACATGAAAATGACAGTAATCCAGATGCATATGACTTGCGTGATCCTCAACAATTAAACGCTGAATAATTTCGGAAGGATGTCACTTCATGATAAGTGTGCATCCTTCTCTATTATATTAGGTTAAATTTAAGATTTTTTTAATAATATTCTTAAGAATAATAGGGTTAAGACCTTTGTAACTAGTAATTTTACAAAAACTAGTATTTTGTCGAACGAAAGTTATAGAAAAATAGTAGACATGCTAGTAGCTATGTACTATAGTATAATTATTGGAAAAATAATACTACATAAGGAAAAATTCCAAATCATCGAGAAAGGCAAAGCTAGAGAAATCTAGTGACGCAAAGCTATAGGGGCTTCACTGCCAGCCAGCTTTCGAAATGATTAGGGTTTAATTAGTCTCCTAACTTCTAAGAAAAATTACATCATGCGCATGGACTGTTGACCACCTAGTCATTAGTCTATTTTTTTTGTGTCGCTTGATGTTTTTTCTTATGGAAGAAGGGAGATTTTTTTGTGAAAAAAATTAAAGCATTACTTGGTTTAGCAGCATGTGCAAGTATGATTTTAGTGAGTGTACACAGTGGACAAGCTAGTTCTGTATTACCATTAGGTCAAGTTAAACAGCAAGATAACTTAGAAACTAGCAAAATTCATCCTAATTTAGTAGATCTTCTAAATACGAATAGAGAGGGAACAGTCAATGTTATCGTCTCTAAAAAGCCAGGTTCTACTGGGGTATTAGAAACTGCAAAATTATTAGGTGCAACAATTAAGTCTGAATGGGAATTCATTAATACGTTTTCAGCGGAAATTAAAGTTAGCTTATTAGATGAGTTAGCAGCACATGAAGGTGTGTTAGTAATTAATGAAGATAGTAAAATTGTTTCTACAGGATTTGATGTTACAAATAGTTCTGATGTTGCTGCCATTCAAAACACATATAACTCTGCTGTTCAAGTAGAAGGTGCTTGGGCAAGAGGGATTACAGGAAAAGGTGTCACGGTTGCAGTTGTAGATAGTGGGGTTTCACAATCGGAGAGGAATGACTTCGGCGAGCGCTTAATTGGGCGTGTTACCCTAAATAGTAATGTTCAAGATGAATTCGGCCATGGTACTCACGTTGCTTCAATAATAGCAGGTGACGGAACAGCAAGTAACGGAAAATACGTAGGTATTGCTCCGGGAGCAAATATTTTAAGTGTTAAATATAGTAATGCAAATGGAATGTCAACAGAAGCTGATTTAGTAGATGCGCTACAATGGATTTTTGAAAATAGACAAGATTATAACATTCGTGTAGTTAATATCTCTTCAACAGTTGGTACAAAGTCAAGGTATACAGAAAGCGCAACGGCAGCAGCTGTTGAATTATTATGGGCATCTGGAGTAGTAGTTGTTACTTCGTCTGGAAACAATGGTTATGACTCTTGCTCAACTTGTTCTGCACCAGCGAATGATCCATTTGTAATCACTGTAGGGGCAGTTGATGATAATGGAACAGAATACTTAGGTGACGATTTCCAAAAACCTTGGTCAAGTAAAGGTGTAACAATGTCAGGGGTATCTAAACCAGAAGTAATGGCACCAGGAACGAACATCGTTGCCTATATGCCATATGGCAATAACAGAAATGTTAAACCTGAAAATGTAGTTGATGGCGCTTACTTTAAAATGGGTGGTACATCGATGGCTGCTCCAGTAGTATCTGGTGTCGTTGCTTTGATGCTTGAAGCGAATCCAGACTTAACACCTAATCAAATTAAGTGGATCTTACAAGCTACGGGAAGAGATTATTTAGAATTTAAAGACCGCTTCTTACGCCAATTAAGTAAAGAACAAAAAGATAATTTAGATATTGATAACGTTCACCATAGTTATCGAGCTTACAGTAGTGGAGATTACGGAATTGTAAATGCTGATGCAGCAGTTTACTACGCAGTTAATTATCAAACAAGTTCGATTCCTAGTGCAAATATGAATTTCACGTTCTCACCAATGATTTGGGGGAATGATTCGAATGTAACGTTCAGTAATGCGACATGGTCAAATGCGACATGGTCGAATGCAACGTGGTCAAATGCAACATGGTCAAATGCGACATGGTCAAATGCGACATGGTCAAATGCGACATGGTCAAACGTTTATTGGAAATAAAAAATTGATGAAGCCTAGTAAAGGTAGAAGAAAGGGGGCTTACACATGAAGCTCTTAAAAAGTATTTTTGCTATAACGACAAGTTTTATTATGTTACTTTCAACAGCACAATCGGTTTCATATAGTGCTCCTAATAAAAATGAAATAGCTAAGCCTTCAGCAGTAAATGCAGAGATGAATAAAATTCATCCTGCATTACGAGCTGTCATGAAAGATAGTTCTCAAGATATCGTCAGTGTCATTGTTGCAAAAAGCCCTAATAATAGTGCAGTTGATACAGCTAAGTTATTAGGGGCAACTGTGAAGGCAGAATGGGAATTTATTAATGCTTTTGCTATTGATATAAAGGCTAGTATGTTAGATGAATTAGCAACCCTATCTGATGTTTATATGATTACTGAAGAAGGGCATGTTATGTCGACAAAAGAGAAGGATGAGGGAACTACAGACGATAAAGTTGCCAGTCCTTTTGATGGAAGTATCATTGAGAATGCTTTTAATGCATCGGTTAAAGCTGACAAAGTATGGGAAAAGGGTTATACAGGTCAAGGTGTCACAATTGCTGTCTTAGATACAGGGATTTATGAAGGTCCTAACAGCGATTTTAATAAACGATTAATTAAATCGGTAAATGTGAACCCGAACGCATCAAATGGCGCTGACAAATATGGTCACGGTACCCATGTTGCAGGAATCATTGCTGGAGATGGAAAAAATAGTGGTGGCAAATATATGGGAATTGCGCCTGATGCAAATTTAATCAGTGTTAAATTTGCAGATGATAATGGAATGTCATCGGAAATGGATTTATTAAATGCACTACAATGGGTGTATGAAAACAAAGATGAATACAACATTCGTGTTGTAAATATTTCATCTACATTAGCAACAAAGCAACGTTATCAAGAAAGTATGGTTTCTGCAGCTGTAGAATTACTTTGGGCTTCAGGAGTAGTAGTAGTTGTAGCAGCAGGAAACTCAGGTTATGAAGAATGTTCAACTTGTCATGCTCCTGCGAACGATCCATTTGTAATAACAGTTGGGGCTGTTGACGACAACGGTACAAAGTCCACAGATGATGATTATGAAAAACCTTGGTCTTCATCAGGTGAGACTATGGCTGGTATTTCTAAACCGGAAATTATGGCACCTGGTGCGAAAATTGTTTCATATATGCCTGAGGGTGAATTAAAGAAGATGGCTAAAGGTAATGTTGAAAATAATGCAGATTACTTCCGTATGGGAGGGACGTCGATGGCAGCTCCTATGGTTACTGGTGTTGTAGCATTAATGCTTGAAGCAAATCCTAATTTAACGCCAAATCAAATAAAGTATATATTAATGCACTCAGCTAGAGATTATGTAAGCATTAATAAAGAATACTTACAGTCTCTGTCTAGAGAAGAATTAGATGCTTTAGATATTGACAATATTGATCCACAATATCTCGAAGTTGCAATGAGTATCCCTGGAATAGTTTCTGCTGATAAAGCAGTAGACTGGGCGTTAAAAGAGGAGGTTATTCCTAGCGCTAATATGGATTACCAAATTAATCCTATCTTAACGCACTCTGATGATAGTGTTCTTCATAACAACGTTACATGGGCAAACGTTACATGGGCAAATGTCACATGGGCAAATGTCACATGGGCAAATGTTACATGGGCAAATGTTACATGGGCAAACGTTACATGGGCAAATGTCACATGGGCAAACGTTACATGGGCAAACGTCACTTGGGCGAATGTAACGTGGGCAAACGTTACATGGGCCAATAGCTTCGATTATTAAAAAACAGCAAATTAAATAAAAATAGGCGCCCTATGGTGGCGCCTGTTTACTATTATTTTCTTATTTTAGTGGGGGTAGACAAATGAAAAAACATCCATTGTCCACGTATGCATTTATATGGTTCTGTAATCTTCTAGCAATAACGATCTTTGTTTTGGATTTTGAGCATTTTAACTTTAGCACAGAAACATGGGTTCATTTTGTTATTTGGACGGGTATTGTTGTTATCGCAAGATTAGGCGGTTTATTTGCATTTACTGGATCCAAACTATCATATGGTTGGGCTACAGCTGTTGAATTTGCAGCAGTATTAATCTTACCTTTTCCCTTATTATGTTTAACATTACTGATTTCAACAATATTAATTATTAGTAAACGTGTAATTGATAAGCATCCTGAACCATTTGTTGGACCAGATTTTAATGCTTCTAATATCGTAATTAGTGGTTTTATTAGTGTTAACTTTTTTCACTTTATTATGGATGGATCTTTCGGTGAATATAGCTTCGCTCCAACACTAGCATTAATTTTAGCTACTGTTTCATTTGCATTATTCCAAATGTCAATAATAACAACAATCATTGCATTAGATGAGAAGATCAATTGGTTTAAGGCACCTACCTTAACAACAGATTCACTAATATCTGAAACGGTCTTCATTTTTACAGGTGCATTATTAGGTAAAATGTACATGGCTGATCCATTTATCATTATCTTTATGTTAGTACCATTATTATATTTGCATAAGTTATTAAGTCGCTTAAAGGATGCAAAACTTGTATATATTGATGAAAAAACAGGGCTCTACAACTATCGTTACTTTGATGAAAAGTTAACGGAACTATTTGTAAAAGCAGAGGAACGAATGGAACCTTTGTCGATTATTTTTGTAGATATGGATCATTTAAGGGAAATTAATAACACATATGGGCATAATGTGGGTGACGAAGCAATCTCTGTAGTAGGGAATATTATTCATCAAGAAGCTGGTGAAGATTCTATTTGTGCTCGTTTCGGCGGAGAAGAGTTCGTTGTCATCTTAAAAGATAAAGGATTACTAGAAGGAGAAAGAGTAGCCGAGAGAATTAGACGTAAAGTCGAAGAAAATATATTAGTAGTGAAAGATGATCAAGAAGTAAGTTTAACTATTAGTTTAGGTGTAGCGACATATCCGGATACTAAGATGAATTTAGAAGATTTAGTTGAAGCTGCAGATAAAGCATTGTACCATGCTAAAAACTCTGGAAGGAACCTAGTAAAGGTTTACACTGAAGAGATGGGTGAAATTAAAGCATCTAAATTGGGGTGAGAGAATTGAATATGATTAAACTAAGAGCATATATTACTTTTTTAACTTTAGTAGCGATTGGTTATACTATATATTCATTTTCTGTGTACCCACTTGCAGCAACAATTATTTTACCGATAATCTTTTTAACAATTCTAGCTGAGTTGTCTAAAGTTAAAGTTTACATGCTAGAAAGTAAAGAACAAGTAGCGGTATCTTGGACTACGATATTAAGTATAGGAACCTTAATTGGTGTAGGTATTAATGAAGCTATTATTGTAAATATTATCTCTGGTATCGTCTCATCGCTATATCCTAATCGTTTACCATTGATTAAGTTTTTATATAATATTTCTTCATTAGTAGCGACATTAATAGTAACAAATTACTTAAAAGCACATTTTATAGAAATTCCATATATATTTAGTGAGCCAATCGTCTTTGGTGTTGTTGTTTCCATGTTATACATTTTTAGTAATTATTGCTTTGCTATTGTTTTAATGAAAATATTAACGGGGAAACGTTACAGAGATATTATGAACGATATGTTAGCGCCACACTTACCACATACTTTATTAATAGCTTTAGTTGGTGGCTTATTAGGAGTAATGTTCATAGAATATGGGTATTTCGCACTCTTATTTACAATGCTATTCGTTTTTTTAATTGGTTCGATTTTGCGCTTTACTGCAGAAGGTGCGAAGAAGCGAATTGATGAGTTAGAAGGAAGTAATAGTAGGGCTAGTAAACTAGCAGATGAGTTAAACCAAACGTTAGAAGAATTTATTCAATCTTTGACGTCAACAATCGATGCCAGGGATCCTTACGTATATGGCCATTCAATGCAAGTGTCAAACTATTCGCTAGTTTTGGCATCAAAGTTAAATCTTGAAGAGCATGAAGTGGAGAAGATTCGAATCGCAGGATTGTTACATGATATTGGAAAGATTTCTATCTCAGAAGATATTTTGTTCAAACCAGGTAGGTTAACAAAAGAAGAATATGAAGTCATTAAAACGCATGCGAAAATTGGTGAGGAAATTCTATCAAAAATTACTAGTCTAAAAGAAGTTGCTAATTTAGTAGGAATGCATCATGAACGCTATGATGGCAAAGGATACCCATATGGATTAGGCGGAGATGATGTCCCAATTGGATCATATATTATCGCGGTATCGGACACGTTGGATACAATCTTGTCTGACCGTTCTTATAAAAAAGGTTTACCACCATCGGAAGCTCTTTCTGAAATAAACCGCTGGAAAGGAACACAATTCCATCCCGATGTTGTTGATAAGTTAAATGAATTAAGAGAAGAATTAGGCGATGACGTTTTCAAAAACTCTGCCAAACTAGTGGATGAAGCGGAAATTACAGGTCAAATTGTAAATCGCATTAGTGTAAAAAAGACAATTGAAAGTCTTCATAAGGAAAAAAATATTTCAGCTTCATAAAGTAATACCCCCACAACAAAAAGAACCTAACTATTTGCCCAGTTAGGTTCTTTTTTATTGCGAAACTTTTATTTAGGAAATACTTCTACACCGTAAGTTATCTCTTCTGTTTGTGGATCAGTAAATTTCGTTAATGAGACGATATAATTGTTATTTAAGTGTAACGAATCGACTTCTCCTATAGTTGATATTGCACTTACTATTTCAAACGTATCGTAATCATAGAATAAGATTAATCCTTTTCGACCAATCATAAATAGGTTGTAAGTTTCATCAAATCCAATGTCTGCGTATTCATATTCCAATTGTTTATAGTGATATAAGCTATCCGTGTGAAAAATATTTCCACTATTATTAAACATGTATTTTCCATCAGGAGAAAAGTCAAGTGTTCCATCTGGAACAATATAATGCCCTTCATAATTTCTATTATCTTCATTAACTTCGATTAATTTTCCGGAATCAATCGTATAAATTTCAATAGTGCTCCAGTCTACTGTGTAAATGTGTGTTTCACTCGGATCTAACTGTATATATTGTTTTGAATAAATACGCATTCTTGAAAGTTGTTCTTCAGTAGTAGTGTCATAACTTCTAATATCTGTCCATTGTCCAGAGCCACTAGATACATACAAGATACCATTTTTATCTATAACAATATCATATGGATCGAGATTTAATTCCATTTCTTTTTCTACTTGAAATGTGACAGGGTCAATAATTGCGACAGACCCTAATTGTGATTCTACGTTCCAATAATTACTTCGTTGACCCGTATGTAATGCTACATATAATTTTCCATTTGCAAAATATAAACTTTCTGGGTTACGTGAGAACCATATATAATCAGATTCTCCTGTTTCAAAGTTCATATACCATAATAAGTTTACATTTTTTGCAGTGTAATAAATGATAGGTTCTGTCGGATGAATAACGGAATCATTTATTCCATCTTCAATTAAAAAGCTAAGTGTCGTATCAACAAATGCTGTTGAGTTAATAGCAACATCTGAAGAAACTGCACTTTCTCCTCCTAACACATAAATATTTACATAACGATTCTTACTAAAGTGTTCAACTACTTCAGCAATTGGTTTGGTAGGGTGAACTAATACGATGTTTGCGTTTAACTTCTTTGCTAATGCAGAAGATGCAACAGCATCAGGATAATCTTCTTTCGTTAAACTTACCGATGTTCCCCTAACTAAAATAATATTTTCCCCATTTGAAGGATCCAAAGATTTTATATTCGTATCGAAGCGATTTTTACCGCCAATTCTTGTTACTTTTAAACCTTTAGCTACAAGGCTATCATAGACCTCTTTACTAATTACACCTTCTCCTCCATAGATTGTTACTTCCTTTACATAGCTTGGCAGTTCAATTGGAAGGTGTGATTTCTTTGATAAATAAATAGGAATGGCATTTATTGCAGCGTTACTTGATGCTGATAGAGCATCTGCAACAGTATAACCATTAACTATAATTGCTTTATCTTTTTTAGGTGTATTAGGTCCTTCACCTTCATAAAGATTTTTTTCACTTGCTAAATGATTATTAATCTTTGCCGCTGTTTCAAATCGACTACTACCTGCGAAGCGTGTTACTCGATACCCTAATTGCTTTAATTCTGCTTCCACTTCATTACTTATAGCCTTTGATCCGCCTAATATGAATACATCATACACTTGCAAAGAATTGAGTTCTGCAATGACATAGTCAGAAAGCTTATTCGTTTTTGTTAATAAGATTGGAGCATTATGATAACCGGCGATACTTGCCGCAGCAAGTGCATCTGCTGGATCGTCGGATCTCGCTAATATAACAACATTAGGACTTTGTGTAACATGTCTCGAGATTTCGATTGCAGTGGTAATTCTGTTAGAACCAGCGATTCGATAGTAGTCACCTACTGCTGTTGAGTCACTCGGAAACGAAAATAAAGAGATAGTGAAAATGAAGATTAATAAAGGTAATAAAATTTTCTTTGCCATCATTTTTGTTCCTTCCTGCTATATGTATTTTAATTAGATTATTAGAATACAAGATTTATCCAATATTTACAAACATTATTAAAAGGGATGTAAATTCGTGTAATTCTTTATGACTATTACAGTTACTACTATTTACCCTAAAATATATGACTTTTGCGTAATAGAGGTTAATAACCATTAATGTCATACTTTAAGTTGTTAGAATTTTAAAAATTCTGTTAAAGAGGTGTGTAAAAGTGAATAAAAAATCATTATCTGCAATTATTGCTTCTTTTGTTTTACTACTAGGGTTGTTTTTGCCAGCAAGTGCAAATGCAACAATTGTAAGTTCAAATAATATTTCAACAAAATCGGTAACAATCGATAGTCACCTAATAGAAGAAATGAAATCTAATTCTGGTTTACTAAACGTCATTGTTACTTTTAATGGTGAAAGTGCACCAACAAATGAAAATGTAAACTTATTAAAGGCATTAGGCATTAATACTGGTATTACGATGCAGTCATTGCCGATTGCCGGTGTTCTTGCTACGAATGAACAAATCAATGCATTAGCAGTAAGTGAACAAGTTCGTTCCATTTACTTAAATCGTGAAGTCCAGTTTTACAATGCTGATGCGACAGAGTTAACAGGAGTTAATAAAGTTCGTGTTGATGATGACATGCGTAAAGCTAATGGTGGCTTACCTGTTTCTGGTAAAGGTGTTGGAGTCATTATTAATGACAGTGGTGTTGACGGCACACATCCAGATTTAAAATTAGGAAAGAACTTAGTACAAAATGTATTAGGCACAACAAATATGACAATGTTTGACGGATTAGCACCAGTCGTTTATTTAGAAGATGTGGCAAACACTGATACAAACTCAGGACACGGTACACACGTTGCCGGTACTGTTGGTGGAACTGGCCAAATGTCTAGTGGTTTACATGCCGGAGTTGCTCCAGGAGCAGACTTAATTGGATACGGATCTGGTGGAGTAGTATTCATTTTAGATATGATCGGTGGGTTTGATTACGCTATTACTAATCAATTTAAGCATAACATTCGTGTTATAACTAATTCATGGGGAACAAATGATGATTTCTTCCCAGATGATCCTGTAAACGTAGCAAGTAAAAGATGTTATGATCGCGGCATTGTCGTTTTATTCGCAGCGGGAAATTCAGGTCCAGAAGAAGATACGCATAATCCATATGCTAAAGCGCCTTGGGTCATTTCAGTTGCAGCAGGAAAAAAAGATGGAACATTAGTAAACTTTTCATCTCGTGGTACTAGAGGAGTGGGGGAAACATTTGAGGTAGATGGTGAAACATGGACGTGGAAAGATGAACCTACGATAACAGCACCTGGAGTTGATATCGTTTCAACTCGCGTAATTGCGCCACTAGGTGCATTATCAGCTACAAAAGATATAAACTTAGATCCTGCACATGTACCTTTTTACGCACATATGAGTGGAACTTCTATGGCAACTCCACACGCTGCAGGTATTGTAACGTTATTATTGGAAGCAAATCCATTACTTTCACCAATGGATGTCAAAGAAATATTACAAAAAACAGCTACAAATATGCCAGGCCGAGATGCTTATGAAGTTGGTGCAGGTTATGTAAATGCATATGCAGCAGTTGATTTAGCCTTAAATGAAGATAAAAAGTATGGCAATACATTAACAATTGGGAAAAAATTTAACGCATATACTTCAATGAATGTATTGCGAGATCAATTCGAGATAGATTATAGTTTGACTGGAAATGATTCTGAGAAATTTAATGTAATGGAAGGACAATCACAATTAGTAGTTAAAGTTTACGCTGATGGGGATCACCCGACCGAAGAAGGTGGTAATCCAGTTGGGTTTACGATTACAGATCCAAATGGTGTAGCTTATGGATCGGGGATTAACCTTCTTTATAGCATTGATCTCGTTGATACAATAACAGTCGATAATCCAGTTGCAGGTGAATGGACAGTAACAATTGAACCGTATGCAGGAATAGCACTGCCTGAAAAAATTGTTGGAACAATTACACAAAAAACTGCGTCTATAATGACAGGACTTACAGATATTGCGGGACATCCTGCTGAAGGAGCAATTGTAGTTGGAATAAATGAACGATTGTTTGATGCTATGAATAATGGTGAATTCAAACCTAATGAAAAGTTAACTCGATTGGATTTAGCAACATACTTAACTATGGGAGCTGGAATCCGTCAAGTAGATCAGTTAGCAAACGATGCAGCAGTAAATGCGGTTATAGCACAAGGAGCTTCGTTGAAAGGTGCGCATAAAGATCGTGGCGTTATGCTTCTCGATGAAAATGGTCGCTTTAATGAAAAAGCAAATGTCACACGTGCTGAATTAGCATATTCGCTAGTACAAAGTTTAGGCTTGCAAAATGAAGCGGAAAACTTCTCGGGAACAGTTACCGTTTCTTATAAGGGAGAGGCACTAGTTATCGAAGACGAAATACCAGCACACTTGAAGGGGTATGTTCAATTAGCACTAAACTTAGGGATAATGAATGCATACTTCACTACTTCGCAAGGACCATATGACTTAGAACCTACATTACATGCGACGTATGCAGCAGATGAAAGTGTAACGAGAGCTCAGTTCGCGGTAGCGATGACACGATTTTTCAATAATTATAAATAAATCTTGAAACAGAGAAAGCCTTACTCGATAAGAGTAAGGCTTTTATCATCCGCATATTACTTTGTTACTAGATTGACCTACTACCTTTTTAACCAAAAAAATACGTCATTTGTGCAATAGAGTTATCCCGAGATAGGTGCAATAATTGTAATAACAAGAATAATCTAAAAATTTAAAATTTGAAGGGGAGATACCGAATGAGAGTAGCTAAACAATTATTTTCAATAGTTACAGCATTAGTTTTAATTGTTGGTTTGTTTTTACCAGCAACAACAAATGCATCAATTATTACGAATAACAATGTAACAATGGATCCATTATTATTAGAGGAAATGGAGCAAAACAGTGGTCTTATTAATGTCATTGTTTCTTTCCATGGAGATAGTGCTCCAACAGCAACTCAATTAGATTTATTAACAAATTTAGGAATCAATACAGGAGTGACAATGCAATCGTTACCGATTGCTGGGGTGCTTGCTACTGCAGATCAAATTTTAGCTCTTTCTGAAAAGGCTGAAGTAAGATCATTATTTTTAAATAGTGAAGTAAAGTATTATAATGCAGACGCAAATGAATTAACTGGTGTGAACAAAGTTCGCACAGATAATGATATGCGTGTCGCTAATGGTGGCTTACCTGTTTCTGGTAAAGGTATCGGTGTTGTAGTAAATGATAGTGGTGTAGATGGGACACACCCAGATTTAAAATTAGGTGAAAATTTAGTAGAAAACGTAGCAGGTACAACAAATCTTAACTCTGTAAGTGGCTTATTACCCGTTACTTATACAGAAGGTATTCCAAATACAGATAACAACTCTGGACACGGAACACACGTAGCAGGAACAGTTGGTGGAACTGGAGCAGCTTCCGGTGGAAAATATGAAGGTGCAGCACCGGGGGCTGACTTAATCGGATACGGTTCTGGAGCAGTATTATTAATTTTAGATACAATTGGTGGATTCGACTATGCGCTTACTAACCAGTTCAAGCACGACATTCGCATTATTACAAACTCTTGGGGATCTTCAGGTGGATTTAACAAAGATCACCCAGTAAATATCGCAAGTAAAAAATGTTATGACCGTGGAATTGTCGTTTTATTTGCTGCAGGTAACGAAGGTCCTGGAGAAGATACACATAACCCATATGCAAAAGCTCCTTGGGTAATTTCAGTAGCTGCAGGTACGAAAGATGCAACATTAGCAGACTTTTCATCTCGTGGAACAAAAGGTGTAGGTGGAACATTCACTACAGCAGATGGTGAAACGTGGACGTGGAAAGATGAGCCAACGATTACAGCACCAGGAGTTGACATAATTTCAGCACGTGCAATTGCACCACTTGGAGCATTAGCAGTAGAAGAAGATGTTAACGGAATTGATCCAGCACACATTCCTTACTACTCATTTATGAGTGGAACGTCAATGGCTACACCACATGCTGCAGGAGTTGTAGCATTAATGTTAGAAGCAAATCCATTATTATCACCACAAGAAGTAAAAGATATCCTTGAAATGACAGCAACGAACATGCCAGGACATGAGTCTTGGGAAGTTGGGGCAGGTTACTTAAACGCTTATGCAGCGGTAGATAAAGCAATGAATACAGACCATGTATATGGTACAACATTAAATGCTACAAAATCGTTTAATGCAAATGCTGAAGTAACAGCGGAAAGAGAAGATATTGTCATCGACTATAGTCCATTATCGAGTGATAATAGTATCCCAGTAAAAGTTGAAGCAGGACTTGCAGAGTTATCAGCTAAAATTAGTGCGTATGGTATAACGGATATTGAAGAAGGTAATACAGTAAGAATTATCTTAACTAGTCCTGATGGAACAGAATATCGAGCGGGAATTCCAGTATTATTCAGTATTACAATGGACCGAACTGTAACAGTTAACAATCCAATGCCTGGAGATTGGACGTTAGAGGTTGATGGTTTATACGGTGTTGGACTTCCTGAAGAAATTCACGGTACTATCACAAGAAAAGTGATAAACGGTTTTACTGGCATTAATGATGTTGAAGGCCATGCAGCTGAAAGTGCAATTAAATTAGGTGTAAGTGAACATTTATTTGACTCAGATAAGCGCAATAATTTCCGCCCGGATCATAATTTGAAACGTAAAGATTTAGCAGAATATTTAGTGATGGGTGCGGGAATTAGACAGGTGGCACAAACATCAAGTAAAGCAGCAATTGATGCAGTACTTGCTCAAGGTGCTGCAATGAAAGGTGCGCAACATCACCAAGGGGTTATGCAATTAGAGGCAGATGGCTCATTTAATGAAAAGGGCGATGTCACTCGTGCAGAACTGGCATACTCTTTAATCCAAAGTTTAGGTTTACAAGATGTTGCACAAAGCCATTCAGGTGATGTAACAGTTGATTATAAAGGGGAAAGTATTATTGTAGAAGATGATTTCCCAGCTGACCTTAAAGGATATGTACAACTAGCAATCGATTTAGGAATTATGAATGTATACTACAGCACAACACAAGGACCGTATGACTTAGAACCTACGATCCATGCAAACTTTAAAGCAAGTGATAAAGTAACTCGTGGTGAATTTGCAGTTGCAATGACTCGTTTCTTTAATAACTATTAAGTAAGAAAAAAATTAAAGCCATCTCAAATTAAATTGAGGTGGCTTTAATTTTTTTATAGGTTATTTCAAAAATCTGATCGTTAATGGATAGTGGTAATGTTCACCATTATGCGCCTTAATTGAAGCGATAACAGTATAAATGATATGGAATAAGAAAATAATTGCTAGCAGTACAAATCCAATTAAAATTAGACAAAGAACTCCAGCGATAGCATAGTAAATTAAAATACTAATTTGGAAGTTTAGTGATTCTTTTCCTTGCGTGTTAACAAAGCTATACTCATCTCGCTTTATTAAATATACTACTAATGGTCCAAGAATGAAGCCAAATGGAATTCCTAATAAGCCGACAAGCGCTGATAAATGGCTTAGCATGCCCCACATTTTTTCATCGTTAGACATGACTACTTCTTTTTCAGTATTCAACTTTAATTCCCCCTATATCCCCTTAATTTGGTACCTACCTATATTATATAGAAATATTTTAAATAATGTTAAAAAAACAATAAAAAGAAGCTGCTAAGTCTTAGAACTTTTTAGCGGCTTCCTTCATTATAGATGTCCGAATTGACGACTTTTTATTTTCATATGTAGATTTATAGTTATTGGCAATTTCGGTGTCATAACCGTAAGTGTTTAATTCATCTACAAATGAATCATAAATAGAGTAAAATGCTTCATCAGTAGCTTCTTCTAAATTTTTAGCTGCCCGATTATATTTCGTAAAGAAGTATAGATAAGAAATATCTTCTCCCCTCTCTTTTTTTTGCATATACTCTTTGTAAGCAGCTTGCATTAATTCAGTTACTTTGTTGTTTACTTGGGAATAAAGTTCTTCAAAAGCGGCACTGTAGCGCTTTTTAATTTCAGATTCAGAAGGGCTATACTTTACATCACTGTCTGGCTTTAAACTATTTTGTTTGGGATTCGTATGTGACTCATTGTGTGGACCAGTTGGTTCATTTATCAAGGTAATGTCGTAATCGTTTGAGATAATGTCTTCTTGCCTATCAATTGCTGGCCATAGGAGATGCTGAAAATCTTCATAAACGATGATAGCTCCATAGCATAAAACAGTAAGAAAAGTAAGTTTAATCAGTTTGCCAATTAAGCGCATGGGAACCAGTCCTTTTGTTTGTGTTTACGCTATTAGTTTTGACAAATAATGTGACTGACAAACTTATAAAAGACAATTCATGCAAAAAATATTATAATGTAGACAATGAATTTTCTAAATATATAAACATTTATTATAGTAGTCATGTATAATGAAAGTAGTTAAGAGGAAAGGGGATATTTTCCATGTTATTTGTATTTATTATGTGGCTTATATTAGTAGCTCTTTTATTGTACAAACAACGGCAAGATACCCCATCGATATTCCTCAATTGTCTTGTCGTATTTATAGGATATTTACTTATATTTGAAGGGATTGCACAAATAGAAAAACACCCATTTACCTTTATTAGAGTACTGTTAATTTTAAGTGTAATAACAATTATATATTTTATTGGTAGACGGTTCCTTGGTTCACAACAGTCTACAAATAAAGTAAATATGTAAACCATACTGTAATCTAAGTATGGTTTTTTCTTTTGTCGTTGGGAGTGCTTTTTGAATTAGCAGGAATGGAAGTGACGTGTTAAAATAGCACTTGGTAAAGGAAATTATTGTTAAAGGAGTTACTGCATGAATCATACATACGTTAAACGAATAAAGTTATGGTCTCCGGTAGTTATTATTGCTAGTGTGATCTTTTTCTTTTCATCACAACCTTATGAAAAACAAGATTTAAAACCTGGAATATTGAGTAAGGTTGACTTATCTTTAGTTGAAAAAACAGCAGATAGTGTTTCTTTTGAATATGCCACTAGTGAAATAAGTATCTCTAGATTAGGTGTCCAACAATTTGTAGAGTTTTTTATTAGAAAAGGAGCTCATTTTTTCATTTTTGCCTTACTAGGCTTATTTTTTTATCGTGCTTTACTACATGAAGGTGTAAATGTAAGAAAAGCCATTATTTACTCATTACTATTCCTTGCTTTTTATGCGACATCAGATGAAATTCACCAACACTTTACAGGAAATCGAACGCCGCTTGTACAAGATGTCATTTTGGATTTTGTAGGTGGAGCATTCGGTGTGTTTATTCGTTCTTTAAAAAAATAGTTAAATCTCCTCTTCTATATTATGGAAGGGGATTTTTTTATAATATATTTTCCTTAAATGGTAAATATAAAAAGAAGTCTGAAATAGGAGCGGTTAAAATGGAATTGTTCCAGCGATATAAAGTAGTATACGAAAATGGGAAACCTACAATTATATTATATTTAAATGAAAACTTAACTGAGTTTGCAGATGAATTAGGCTCTCTAAAAGAAGGAAAGAAGAAGAGCTTGCAAGCTCAAGTTCAACAATATATTAAGAGTCATATTCCTAATGTGAAAGCTGCGACAGTTAAAGTAGTTGCTGGAACGATGATTCTTACCACTTTTGCATTTGATAGTCAGCACAAAGCAGAAGCAGGATCTGCTTACAATATGGGTTATTTATATCTTGGTTCTTCTAATACGATGATCAATAGTGTAGATAAAACATCAGGATCAATGAATGAAGTTTCCCCAAGTTATTTTGATATTAATTCTGATGGTTCTTTAAAACTGTCAGATAAGTTAAGTACTTATTTTATTGAAGAAATGCACAAGCGTGGGATTAAAGTTGTTCCATTTTTAAGCAATCATTGGGATCGAGAAATTGGAAGAGCTGCATTAGTAAATCGTGAAAACCTTGCTACGGAAATTGCAAATGCAATAAATAAATATAATTTGGACGGTGTAAATGTTGATATTGAAAATGTTTCTGACATTGATCGTGATGCTTACACGGATTTAGTTCGCTTATTAAGAGAAAAAATTCCTAAAGAAAAACTTGTTACTGTTGCAGTTGCTGCAAATCCTAACGGTTGGTCTAGAGGATGGCACGGGTCTTATGACTATAATAAACTTAGCCAGTACTCAGACTATTTAATGATTATGTCTTATGATGAAAGCTATTATGGTGGGGAGCCAGGACCGGTAGCTAGTTACAGTTTCGTTGAGAGGTCCATTCAATTTGCGTTGAACGAAGGGGTTCCTGCTGAAAAAATTGTCCTCGGAATTGCTCACTATGGTCGGTATTGGCGTAGTGGAGATGCGATAGGTGGATATGGAATTACAAATAATCAAGTGGCTAAAATGCTAGCCATGTATAGTCATGTAACAACATATGATGAAAAGTCTAAGTCGATGAAAGCTATTGTAACAATTAATCAAGGGGATCCTACAATAACTGTCAGCGGACGAACGTTAGCGCCAGGAACATATACCATATGGTATGAAAATGAACAATCCATTGCACAAAAAGTTGAGCTTGTCGACCGATATAATATTAAAGGTACGGGGCATTGGAGTTTAGGGCAAGAAACACCAGATTTATGGGTTAGTTTTAAGGAAATGATTAAAGAAGAACTAGTAATTATGGACAAAAACATGTCGCCGAAACAAATAGGAACAGCACTAAAAAATGTTAACTTTAGAGAACGTCCAACAACTAATAGTCCAATCATTTCAACATTCAATTCCGGAAACTCCTTTATTATGAATGGAGAAAAAGTAACTGCTGACGGGTATGATTGGGTTGGAGTACAAACGAAAGATGGTAAAAAAGGTTATGTAGTTAGTGACTTTGTTAAGGAAATTACTCCTAAAGAATATTATGGGACGTCGCGCTACGATACAAGTGTGAAAATTTCAGAACAAGGTTGGCCAGAAGGAGCATCCTATGTCATTTTAGGTAGAGGTGATCTTTCAATCGATGCATTAGCGGGAAGTGTTTTAGCTAAAAAATACGATTCTCCTTTATTATTAACTAATAATACTAAGTTGCCTGAAAGTGTAGAAAAAGAAATTACACGATTACAGCCTACGAAAATCTTTTTGTTAGGTGGAGAAGGTGCAATTTCTAAAAGTGTTGAAGATGAATTAATTGCAAAAGGTTACGATATAGAGCGTATCCAAGGGAAGTCTCGCTATGATACATCTGCTCAAATAGCTAAATCAATAGGTCAAACAAAGGGAGAAATAATATTATCTAGTGGTAATGAAAATTCTCCTGACTCGTTATCTGTTGCTCCATACGCTGGTTTAAGTCAAACACCAATTATTTTAACGCAGGCGAACAAACTTCCATTAGAAGTAGAACAATATATTAAGGAAGGAAATATTTCTAAAGTAACAATCATTGGTGGTACAGGTGCTGTTTCTGAACAAGTCGTACAGAGGTTAAAAGAAATTGGTGTCGAAGTGGTTGAGCGAGTATCTGGTAGTAACCGATATGATACAAGTGTTGCGATTGCGAAGCATTATAAAGATCAATTAAATTCAAATGAGGTATATGTCGTTAGTGGAAAGAGCTTTGTTGATGCACTTTCGGGAGCTCCATTAGCTGCTAGAAATAAAGGACCTATTATTTTAGTTAACGATAACGGGATACCAAATGGAGTAAGGTCATGGTTACAAACGGAAGTGAATGGTCCAGTAAACTTCAACTTTTTAGGTGGATATAGTATTATTCCTTCTGAAGTTAGACACAGTTTAATAAACGAAAAGTTTCCTTTGCAATAACCTTGTCCAATGGCAAGGTTATTTGTTTTTCTTTAAGTAATATTTTACCTTCTTGCAACAGTCCGAAGATGACTGTAGTATTAATGTTAGAATAGTATAAAAATTCAACTGTAATGAAGGTGAAGAGATGCTGGCAAAGACTATGAAGTATATAACAACAACTACAATACTTTTAGTGGCTTTTATATTGCTCACTACTGTTGGACATGCAGGGGATGAAGCCAAATTAATTGTAAAATATAAAGGTGATAAAAAGGTTGTAATCTTAAATGTAGCAAGTCATGAGTTAGAAAAAAGAGTATTTCGATTAGAGAAAAATCCTAACGTACAATATGTAGAATATGATGCTCCAATATATTTAGCGGAAACGTCAGTAAATGACCCAAATTACATTGAACAAGAGCAATTATTTAATATGATGTATATCCCAGGAGCTTGGCAGCATTACAATCCTCAAGATGAAATCGTCATAGCAATTATTGATACTGGAGTAGATTTAGATCATCCCGATTTAGCAAGTCAACTAGTGGAAGGATATAACTTTATTGAAGAAGGAAATCCACCAGAGGATACGCACGGTCATGGAAGCCATGTAGCCGGTCTTGTTGGTGCATTAACGAATAATGAAGTCGGAATTGCATCAGCTGCACTTAATGTTAAGATGATGCCTATTAAAGTATTGGATGGAAATAGTGGTAACATTTCAAACTTAATAAAAGGAATTGAGTTTGCAGTAGAAAAAAATGTCGACATAATTAATTTAAGCTTAGGAAGCTATGTAAATATGAAATCATTAAGAGATGCGATTAAATTAGCCTATGAAAATGATATTTTAGTAGTTTGTGCGGTAGGGAATGACAATGATTCTGATATTATGTATCCAGCATATTATAAAGAAGTGCTAGCAGTTGCTTCAACAAATGAAACGAATAGTGAAAAAGCAAACTTTTCAAACTATGGAATTACAGTAGATGTAGTTGCACCAGGAGTAGGTATATATAGTACTTGGCTTGATGGTTACAATTATCAAAATGGTACTAGCATGTCTACAGCAATTGTAACTTCAATAGCTGCAATGATAAGACAACAAGAGCCCTGGCTTTCTAATGATCAAATAAAGCAAATGATTGAAGAAACAGCAGTACCAATTGTTAGTCAATATAGTTTAGGTAATGGAGCAGTTCATGCGGAAAAAGCACTGTTGCATGTATATAATAAAAATAGAATATATGGAAAAAGTGCAATTGACACTGCAGTAGAAATCTCGAAAACGGGATGGAGTCAACTTAAAGAAAAAACAATAGTAATAGATGGACAAGAAGTTACTGGCAAATTTGTTATCGTTGCCAGTGGAAATACCTTTCCAGATAGTTTAGCTGCGGCACCATTAACAACCTATTTAGACAGCCCTTTATTATTGCAGCGTAAAGCAACTATTAATCCAGTAAATGTTGCTGAACTTGAAAGATTGCAAGCAACTAATGTCATTATTATAGGTGGAGAAGGTGCAATCACAGAAACAGTTGCAGAAGATTTAAGAAATTTAGAATTAACAGTGCATCGAGTTTCCGGAAGTAGTAGATATGAAACAGCGGTGAAACTAAATGAACTAATCCCATATCAATCGAAGAAGGCAATCATTGTATCCGGAGAAAACTTTCCTGATGCACTTTCAGTATCCTCTTATGCGGCGCAATTAAATATTCCAATTTTATACGTGAGTAAAAATAAGATAAAAAATGAGGTACTTCAATATATACAAGATTATCAAATTACAGAAACGTATGTAATAGGTGGAACTGGAGTGATCTCTGAGGAAGTAATAGAAAGTTTACCTAGCCCTACTAGAATTTTTGGTAGTAACAGGTATGAAACTAGTTTTGAAGTTATTAAATATTTTGGCGTAGTTAATGCAAGAGAAGTGTATTTTGCAACAGGTGAAAATTTCCCAGATGCTTTAGCTGGAAGCGCCCTTGGTGGGAAGAATAATAATCCAGTATTTTTAGTGAAACCAGAAACGAATTCATCTATATTAAATCAATTTCTTCAATACGCTAGAGATAATAATGTTACAAACTATCGGATCTTCGGTGGAAATAGTGCAATTACTATAAAAAAAGCGTGGAATATTGACAAAATGTTACAAAGTCCTGAATAAGTTTCTCAGGGCTTTTTTTATTGCTTTGTCTATTACATAAGTATTTTTACCACTTTTTTACAAAAAATAGCTACTTTTATAAACCATTAATATTATTTATATAATACAAAGGTCGTATTTTGTCAGAAAATTTTGTGTTGACTAAATATACCAATAGTTATAGAATTTAAATAGAATTAATTTTCTGAATACATAATTTAAGAGATTTATATGTTTCTCTTATTCTCTTTTTCAGAAAATGTTCTATAACATATTCAAGGGAGGAAAAAAGTACATGGCATTGAAAAACAAGATTTTTTCAGTTGTTGCTAGTACAGCTTTAGTAGCTTCATCGTTCGTCGGAACGTTTGCAGGTCCTACATCTGTAGATGCAGCAGCAATGAAACCTACAAAAGATGCTAAAACTTCAATTAATTCACTAGTTTCTAAAGAAATTTATGCTTTAGCAGCAAGTGATCAAGAAGTGCAAGAGTTAATGATTGTCGCTAATGAATTAGGACAAGCTGACATGACTGCACAACTTGAAAGCCTAGGTGTAGAAGTTTTAAGCAACACAGGGAATTTTATTTATTTAGCAGAGGTACCTACACGTAAGATTATGGATGTTTTCAATCTAAAGGGAGTAGCTACTTTAGGGAAAAACTCTGAATACACATTAGACCGTGTTGTTGATCCAGAGTTTGGTGAAACTGAAGTTGATGCAAGTGATTTTAAACCAAACATGGGTAATACACATGATGTGACAAATGTTGATGGTTTCCATAAAGAATACGATGGGACAGGCGTAACTATAGCAGTACTTGATACTGGTATTGATCCTGGACACCCAGCATTCGACGGACGTGTTATTGGTTCAAGAGACTTCACTTTTTCTGGTAAAAACTATGGATTTGCTGAAGGGGATGTATTATTCCTAGATGCATATCCAGAAGGCGATTCTTTTGATGGTTATAACTATGCTACAGGTATGAATGATATAACTTATAACACTACAGGAATGGATGCTGCTAGTGATGTTTATTATCTTGGATATTTATGGCCACAAGGCTACCAAGATATGAATGATGATGGTTATTATGACCGTGAGTTTGCAGTACTTTTAGTTGATGACATGATTTACATTGATACAAACCAAAATAGCGACTTCACTGATGAAGTTGCATATGGAATGGGCGATGTAGGATACTTCGGTAATACTGAATTTTCTGCTAGCTTCCAAGTATCTCCACACACAGTTGATAGTGGTCTTGGTCAATTAGAATTACGTCATAATGATGTAACGTATGATGGTAGCCATCCATTTGACTACAGTAACTATTTCCCAATCGTAAACATCTTCTTTGATGGTGACGGTCACGGTACTCACGTATCTGGGATGGCTGCTGGTGGTTATGGTCAATGGGCTCCAGGTGTAGCACCAAATGCTGACTTAGTTGGTTTACGTGTATTCGACTCAAATGCACGTGCATTCGGTTATGGAATTGCAAATGCAATGTATTATGCAGCACTTCCTGTATCTGAAGGTGGATTTGGAGCAGATATCGTAAACATGAGTTTAGGTTCTAAACCGGATGTAAACGATGGTTCAGGTATCTATGCGCAAATCATTGAAAAAATGGGTGAAAAATACGATACGATTTATGTAACTTCTGCTGGTAACGCTGGTCCTGGACTAGACACAGTAGGATCTCCTGGAGACGCTTTAAAAGCAATCTCTGTTGGTGCTTACATTAACAGTACAATGTGGGAAAACCAATATGGTTACATGCCATATGAAGGTTTTGGAGAAGGTCTATGGTACTTCTCTTCTAAAGGACCTGCTGAAGATGGAAAGCAAAAGCCAGACATCGTAGCGCCAGGTTCTGCATGGGCAGCATTCCCATCTCACCTACCATTCTATGCTGGTGGATATGGAATTGCTCGTATGCAAGGTACTAGTATGTCATCTCCATATGTTGCAGGTGCGCTTGCTTCATTAAAACATGCAGTACAAAAAGATCGCATTCCTTTCAATTATGAAATTGCTTTAGAAGCTTTAATTCAAACTGCTCAACCACTTGATGGTTATACTCGTGTTGAAGTTGGAGCTGGATTAATTGATGTACAAGCTGCATATGATTACTTAAGCACTCACTTTATCACGGACATTAAAAATGTGGATGTAACATACTACCACGGTGAAAAAGTAGCAGGTGGTCCAGGATTATACGTTCGTAATAAAGACCTTCCTGAATACGTTGACGTTTTAATCGAAAATAATACAGATGAAGCGAAAGACTTAACATTAACTTCAAATGCTGATTGGGCTACACCATTAACGACTTCAGTTTCGTTAAATCCAGGTGAAAGCACACTTGTAACTGTTCATTACAACAAAGACTTAATGTCTGTTGGAGTAAATGACGGTACAATTTTAATTGATGATGCGTCTACTCCTTATGTAGAAATGCGTTCACATCAAACAATTGTAGTTGGCCAAGAGTTTAACTCTGATAACCACCATCGCACAGTAAATGTAGGAGAAGTACTAGCTTCTCAAACTACTAACTACTATTTTGACGTAAAACCAGGTACAAGCGAAATCCGTTTTGCATTAAATGCAATTATGGAAAGCGGCGAATACAAGGGTCGCGTTCGTATGATGGTATTTAATCCAGATGGAAAAGAAGTAAGTGCATACCAAGGTTATGCTGGTTTCGGTAATGGTGGACTAGTAGTTGAGGAAAATGTATACACAAGTCCTAAACCAGGTGTTTGGGAAGTTGCAGTATATGGTTCTCCTGGTGGAACAGGAATAAATGAATTCCGCCTACGTACATTCGTACAAGGAGTAGTAAACAACGGTAATATCGAATTAGGATTAGTAGATGGTGGTCACACTACTACTGAAACTGTAACATTTGATAGCTATTTATCTACTGAAAGAGATGTTAAACTTGCTGGTGGTAAATTCTCTTCTGCAATGCCAGAAACAACACGCCAAACAGTTGGAAATCACGGTTATTACTATGAAGTAGTATCGTTGAAAAACAATGTATTGTTAAAAGTTGATACATCTAACCCATCAGATGCTGGCGACGATATTGACCTATACGTTTATTCTTTAGACGAAAATGGTTATATCTCAGATCTGCTTGCGATCTCTGGTAGAGCTGATTCAAATGAAAGTGTAACGTTAAATAACTTACCTGATGGTGATTATTTAATTGAAGTTTATGGTTATGCAACAATGGATGAATATACTGACTTTGATCTAACAATTACAAATGCAAGCGTATTACCATATGATGCTTTAGGTGGAGAAGGTAATGTAACAGTTCCAACTGGAACACACTTCTTAGAAGTTGGTCAGCAATTATCTGCTGATGTAACAATTACTACTCCTGATGTGGCAGGGTCGTACCTTGGAGGAGTATTCTTATTAGACGCAAATACTAATGAGGTATTATCAATCATTCCAATTACAACTGATATGGACAAGATTGATGTTGTAGCTGGTTCAAACCGTATTTCTACATCAGTAGAAATCTCAAAAGAAATGTACCCTAATGGTTACGATGTAAATCACCCTGAAAAGGCTGTTGTATTAGTAACTGGATATGGATATGCTGACGCATTGTCTGCTGGTCCATTAGCAGCTTCTCTTGAAGCACCAATTTTATTAGTTGGTAAAAATGGTATGTTATCTGATAATGTAACACATGAAATTGCACGTTTAGGTGCAGAAAAAGTAGTTATCATCGGTGGTACTGGAGTAATTAAAGATGATGTATTAGCAGAGCTTAATACTATCGGTATTGATAGTGCTAACATCACTCGTTATGCTGGTAAAAACCGCTATGCAACAAACATGGCAGTAGTTAATGCATTAGGATTTGAAGATGCAAATGGAATTTACCAAAATGGTGTATTCTTAGCTACTGGTGAGAACTATGCAGATGCTTTAAGTGCAGCTTCAATTGCTGCAGAAAGAAACATGCCAATCGTATTAGTAAAAGGTTCTTTAACTGATGAAGCAAAAGACCTTCTTACTGGTCAACGTGTATTCGTTCTAGGTGGTACAAGTGCAGTTTCAGCTGATGTATATGCTGAAGCAAAAGCAGTTGCTAACCAAATTGAACGTATCGGTGGCGTGAATCGTTATGACACTGGCGCAAAAATTCAAAACCGTTTTGCATATGCAGTATCTGCAGACCGTTCTGATGTATTATTTGTAGCTAGTGGTAAAAACTTCCCAGATGCACTTGCTGCTGCACCATATGTAGCTTTATATGGTGGAACTTTCATCCTTGTTGGTGACTCTGTATCAGTTGAAATGGATACTTTCTTAACGAAATATTTATACATGAATTATATTTCTGAAGTGAAGGTTATCGGTGGAGATAATGCAGTAAATTCTGGTGTGCGTGCTGAACTTAACAGCCGCGTAAACTAATAGATTCACAGACTAAAAAAACCGTTCGTCTTATGACGAACGGTTTTTTACGTTTAAAGTCCTATACAAGCTCTATCATCTATTAAATTTAATTTATTTCCTCTCTATCCACCTTTTTTTCTCCTATTAATCTTGGTATAATAGATACTAGTATATAATTTTTGTAATTTTTGATAAATATTTAGCGCTAAGTAGGGTAAATGATATCTGCACTGTGGAAAATTATATTAATAGATAGGTATTTAATCTCTATTTTTATAAACCATAGTGTGATATTTTTAGTTTAAGTAAAAAATTATTTATAACTTGAAAGGAGAGTCTCTATGCTTCGGATGTGGAACACCTTGTTAATTTGTGTCAGTATACTAGTTTATACTTTTTCAATCACCACCAGTGCTGCAGCAAATGAAACATATGTTAAGACTTTCTCCCTTAGCAGTTCTGGAGAAAATGAAGTTCTACTTGATAACGGTATGGTCATCTCTATTAATATGGTTGATGAAGTTGAAACGATAGTAGAGATTAGTAGAAACGAGAGCGAGTTATTTCACCAGAATTTAAGCTTTATTAGTTTAGAAAAGGTAACATACCTTTTACATGGCAATAATGAATATTTAATTCTTCCATATCGTTACGACGGAAGCGCTGGAACTACATACTTCTCAGTCTTAAAACTTCAAAGCGACGCTGTCGAACAAATCCATGTTTCTACTGTCTATGATCAAGGTATTGTAGAAGTAGATAAGAATCTAATAACTGTAACTGGGGCAATTTATGAAGAAAGTGATCCACGATCTACTCCTTCAAAGAAAATTGTGAAAACATATGAATTAAATAATGATTCAGTAGTAGAAACTAGTGAACAAATTACAGAAAATAAGCAACAATACATTCAACCTGAAAATAGGACTTCTAATTTTTATATTATGTCTCAAGGTAGTTACAATCCACCTGCAGATGAAATTAGTCGAATGTTGACCGAAAAAGCAATAGAATATAATATTCCTCCGGAACTAGTGAAAGCGATTGCTTGGTCTGAGACAAATTGGTTACAATTCCGTGAAACTGACGACCCTAATGGAAGATGGAAAGCTGGAGATCCTGTCATTAGTCATATTGATCGCAGAGGAATAGGTATTATGCAAGTCACGAAATATTCTGAATCAGAAGTAGCAAATAATGCAAATGAAGATATCGTAAGATTAAAGAATGATATCGAGTATAATATTGAGTCAGGTATAAAAATTTTAAAAGATAAATGGAATTACGGCGGAAAAATTACTCCCATTATTAACGATGGTGCTTGGGATGTTTTAGATCATTGGTATTTTGCTATCTTAGCTTATAATGGTATGTCGTATCAAAATGACCCAAATCACCCTAATAGAAAGAAAGAAGTTTATCAAGACCGAGTATATAAATTTTTAGCAAAGCATAGTGAAATAACATTAACACCATTCCCGATAGAAGAACTTGATTTTTATTACAAAGAAGATAGTCCTGTAATTCGTTTTAATAATAAAATGCATTATGACCTACCTTACTTAAATAGAAAAACACACCATGGCTATACATTGGAAAATTGGTTGCAACCAATAAGTCAAGTTAACTTACGTACTGAACCTTCAACTGTAAAAGCACAGGAATCAGTAATTAGACAGTTACCTGTAGGAGAAATTGTCGAAATTACTGGAGAAGTAATTTATGACACTAATAATACAAAGCATTACGTTTGGTACCCTGTTAAAACACAATCAGGAGAAAATGGGTTCGTTGCATCTAGCTATTTTGCTAATGTTGAAAAGAAAGTAGAAACTGTTGAGCTGGCTGGGAAGAGTCGTTACGATACAGCGATAAAAATTGCTAATGATGGTTGGCAGCAAGCAGACACAATCATCTTAGCAAATGGCTTTGCAACACCGGATGCCTTAACAGGTAGTGTTTTAGCAAAGAAATTCGATGCGCCACTGCTTTTAACGAAAAGTGATGCTTTATTACCAGAAGTTGCTTTAGAAATGGAAAGATTAAAGCCTAAAAAAATCTATATTTTAGGTAGTTATGGAGTAATATCAAAAGAGCTTGAAGATCAATTAGTTCTTGATGGGCAGGAAAAAGGATACACGGTTACTCGTATTGGTGGAGGTAACCGAATGGAGACGGCTGCATTAATTGCAAAAGAAATTTCTGCTACATCAAATGAAATTATCATTGCTGCAGCTAGAGATAAATATGGAAATGCGTCACCTGATGCATTAAGTGTTGCACCTTATGCAGGAAGTAATCAAATTCCAATTTTCTTAACAAATACAGACACATTATCCAATTATATTTCTGAATATATTAGTGGAAAAGACATTACAAAAGTAACGATAATTGGCGGTATAGGTGCTATTTCTGAAGAGGTAGAAGCCGAAATTAACAAACTAGTACCGAATGTAGTACGAATTGCTGGTTCAAGTCGCTATGAAACTAGCTTAGAGATTGCGAAAACACTTAAAATTAAGAGTGATAAAATATTTTTCGCAAGAGGCGACGTATTTGTAGATGCGTTATCGGCATCGCCATTAGCTGCTAGAGAAAATAAGCCAATTATATTAATAAAGCAAGATGGTTTACCAAATGAACTTAAGCAGTACTTGGATGAAGAATTAATTTATTTACCTAAAGTTTACTTTTTAGGTGGGCTTGGGGCTATAGGGGCTGAAACTCGTTCGTTAGTTCAAGAAACAATATTGAATAAGTTCCCTGTAATACAACAAGAAAAATAATACATTTTAGGACAATAGTGGTTTTCGCTATTTGTCCTTTTTTTATTTTTGTAAAAAGATGTTTTGTAAAAGCTTTTGAGAACATGTAATAATGGTCATTATGGAAGTAACTAGTTTTACTTACAGAATAAATGATATCTTTTTATAAATTAGCTAGAATTAACTAGTTAGATTAGTAAATGCATGCAAGCTAAAAGTGAGGTTTTAAAAATGAATATATGTATTATTGGGACAGGGTATGTTGGTCTAGTGTCCGGTGCTTGCTATAGTGATATAGGACACAATGTAACTTGTATAGATATAAATAAAGAAAAAATAGAAAGTTTAAATAAAGGTATAGTCCCTATTTTTGAGCCAGGTCTAGAAGAGCTTATAAAAAAAAATGTAAAGGCAGACCGACTCAAATTTTCAATTGAATTCGAACAAGGTATACAAGGGGCAAATATTGTCTACCTTATAGTTGGAACAGATCCACTTTCTAATGGGGAAACTGATTTAACATATTTAAAAGAAGCAGCTAAGTCTGTTGCTAAATATCTAACAGACTACAAATTAATAGCAATTAAAAGTACAGTTCCTGTAGGCACATGTAGAAAAATTAAAAAACTAATAACGAAAGAAGCAGGGCACTCAAATTTTGATATTGCCTCTAATCCTGAGTTTTTAAGGGAAGGTTCTGCTATCTCTGATACTTTTAATATGGAGAGGGCTGTATTTGGGGTTGAAACAGACCGTGCTGAGAAATTGTTGAGAAAATTACATGAAAAATTTAAAACAAAAGTAGTAGTTACAAACTTAGAATCTTCTGAGATGATAAAATATGCTGCCAATGCATTTTTGGCAACAAAGATTAGCTTCATTAATGAAATTGCAAATGTTTGTGAAAAGGTAGGAGCTGATGTGACGAAAGTCTCTGAAGGGATAGGTCTTGATCATCGAATTAGTCCATTCTTTTTAAATGCAGGAATTGGCTATGGCGGATCTTGTTTTCCTAAAGATACTAGTTCACTTGTGAAAATTGCTGAAGAGGTAGGGTATGATTTTAAAATTGTCAAAGATGTTGAAAGAGTGAATTATGAACAACGTTTTAAAGTCATTGAAAAATTAAAAGAAGCTATTGGTGGAAAACTTAAAGGTAAACGGATTGCCGTCTTAGGGTTAGCTTTTAAGCCTAATACGGATGATATGAGAGGTGCCCCCTCTATTGACATCATCTATAAATTACAACAATGTGAAGCCAATATCATCGCTTACGATCCCATTGCAAGCGAAAATGCCAAAAAGATTATTCCTAACTTAAAGACGACGAATAGTATTTTGGAAGCAGCGAATGGTGCACATGCTCTAATCATCTTAACTGAATGGCCAGAGTTCCAAGACATAGATTTGGAAGTATTAGAAAAAATAATGGACAATAACGTAATTATTGATGGAAGAAATGTCTTCTCCATTAGTATGATGAAAAGTCTTGATTTTTATTATGCTTCAATTGGAAGAGAAACAATATACCCAAAAGGTAAAAAAAGTTCACAATAAATAACAATTATGAATTTGACCCAAATACCAGACAATAAGATAAACGACAAAAACATAAGCTTGTCTAAATAAAGTAAAACCCTTTAAATAGACATTTATTAACAAATTAATTGACATATAGACGTTTACGTAGGAAAATGTTTATATTCCGGTTTTATTTGTAGTATTTATTTTAATTTTTAAAAGTTAGTAACTTTTTCACTAATTAAACGACCTACACATTATAAAGTTTATTCTATTTAGTAAAAAATCAAGTTCATTTCTAAAAATTAACGGTAGGTGTAAAATAGATGATTATTCTCTTTGTTGTTGCGTGCTTAGCAACATTTTTATTAACATATTTCAGCACACCTTTAGTAAAAAAATTCGCAATTAAAATTGGTGCAGTAGATAAGCCTAATGAACGTAAAGTACATGAAAAAATCATGCCTAGAATGGGCGGGGTAGCCATTTATTTATCGGTTAGTATTGTTTACCTACTTATGATTTATTTTACTGATTTAGCTGGGAGTAATTTAGGGTATGCAATTTTAATTGGTGGATTTATTATTGTATTAACGGGTGTATTAGATGACTTAATTGAACTTTCGCCTAATTATAAACTGCTTGGTCAATTGCTTGGGAGTGTAGTCGCTATATTCTTTGGACTGCAAATGGAGTTTATCACTAATCCATTTACAAGTGAGTCTATCTATATCGGATGGATTGGAATTCCTTTAACGATATTCTGGATATTAGCAATTACAAATGCAATGAACTTAATTGATGGTTTAGATGGATTAGCATCTGGAGTAGCTTGTATCGCTAGCTTTGCTTTGTTCTTGGTTTCATTATCACTTGGTAACATGATGGCTGCTTTAATTTTGCTAATGATTTGTGGAAGTTTAGTGGCATTTCTTTTCTATAATTTTTATCCAGCAAAGATATTCATGGGTGATTCTGGATCATTATTTTTAGGTTACTTATTAGCAATTGTTTCGCTATCTGAATTAAAGCAAGTAACTTTTGTTACAGTCATTGTTCCAATACTGATTTTAGGAGTACCAATTTCAGATACAATATATGCGATGATTAGAAGAAAACTTAATAACCAACCTATATCATGCCCAGATAAAAATCATTTACACCATAGATTGTTAAAATTAGGCCTATCACATAAACAAACAGTATTGACTATATATTTAATTAGTTTCATTTTTAGTTTATTGGCATTACTACTAGCAAAGGTTGCAGTATGGATTAGTTTTATTATCTTGCTATTTTATATTATTCTTATCCAAGTTTCCGCAGAAGTAATTGGAATGATGCAATCAAGACACAGACCGCTTATCACTATGTATAAGCGAATTAGAGCTATATTAAAATAGGTATATTATTATACTATGCATAAAAAGAATAATATGTAACAAAAAAACCTTAGTCATCTAATTGACTAAGGTTTTATTTTATTTATTCAATTAATTATTATCGGCAACGCTAGATGTTTCTTCTTCATCTAGTTCCAAGTGCAATCTTAATGCTTTGGATGCTTCTTCTAATGAAGAATCGTTGACCTGGAAGTAATACTTTCCACTTTCAGCTGTATTATACCAATCAGTACCAGTTAGCTTTATAGAATTCATACTCAATTTCGAACCTTTTGTAAAGTAGTCGTGTAATGAAACAACATCCTTAAAGCTTAAATTAGTAACCATGTTTTTACCGACAGCATCAATAATCGTGCTGTACTTAGTAATTGATTTTAAGGAAACGGTTTTATTAATAATTGCTTTTAGAACTTCTTGTTGTCTATCCCCACGTTTAAAGTCGTTATCATATTTGCGCATTCGCGCAAAAGCAAGGGCATGCTCACCATCTAATAGTTGATTTCCTTTTTCAAGTAAGATAGCACCTTTATTATCATTACTATCTTGTTCACGGAATGTAAACGGTACATATACTTCAACGCCACCTAATGCATCAACAATTTCAATAAAGCCATAAAAGTTTAAACGAACGAAATAATCGACAGGGACATTTAACATCTCTTCTACAGCTGCTACTGCTCCATCAACTCCATCGTAAGCGTGTGCATGACTAATTCGATCACTATATCCCATTGTCGGTAAATAAACGTAAGTATCACGTGGGATGCTTAACATTTGTATCGATTTGTCTTTTTCATTAAAAGTAGCAAGTAACATTGCATCCGTTCGAGCTTTTCCTCCTCGACCTTTTGCGTTACTTGTATCTATTCCGAGGAATAAAATAGAGATGTTATCTTTTGTAGGGTCGACAACGGAGTTAGGCTTCCGTTTGCTAGAAGTTTCTCCTCTGTTTAATTCGACTCTTGAATCTGAGCCCTCATCTAAGACATCAGCTACTTTTTGAGTTAAATATAATGCGTAAGAACTAGCGCTAATTACCACAACTGCAAGTGGTATAAGCGTCCATAGAAGTATCTTTTTAAGAATAATTTTATTAATCAAAATGGTTTCTCCTTTTATTTTACAGATCGAAATAGTTATCTAGTGGTGATATGGATCTTCGGCTACTTACATTTTTATTTTATCGTAAAAATGTTCTTAAGGAAATGACAGTTTGTGACATTAATCTTCAGCAGGTACTTCCAAATAAGTGACATTTCCCGGGGAATTTTGACATTGACCATTTGTCATTTCAATCATCCACGCTGAGAATACTTCTTCCTTCCCCTTCTCTATATATGTTTTGAAAATTACATCATCTGCATACTGAATTTCCTTCAGTAAATAATTATTCGTTGCTCGTAATTCATTTTCGACTTTTCCAAGCCAATGATAAGCAACTTTTGTTTCCATGACGGTCATTAACGCACGCTTAACTATTCCGGTCGTATTAATACCTTCTGAGGCACTCTTTCCATAAGCACGAATTAATCCACCCGCACCTAATTTAATCCCACCAAAATACCTAGTTATGACGATGACAGTGTCATTTAAGTTTCGTTTTTTTATCACTTCTAAAATTGGGATACCCGCAGTTCCGCTCGGCTCTCCATCGTCGTTCGCCTTTTGTATTTGATTATTTTCACCTATACAGTAGGCAGAACAATTATGATTAGCATCCCAATGCTTCTTTTTAATTTCTTGTATAAATTGTTGTGCTTCTTCTTCCGTTGTGGCACGATTTACGTAAGCAATAAATCGTGATTTTTGGATGTTTATTTCCTGTTGTCCCAACCCTTTTACTGTATAATAAGAGTTACGCATAATGTTAAACCTCCTATAAAGGGCCGATAATTTTTCTATCCCCATAAAATACTATATTCTTACGAATCATATCATAAAAGCAACAAACTTTGTTATACAATGCTTTTGTTTTAAGGAGGAAATACTTTGGATGATCATCAATACTTAACATATGGAATCTATACGAAACAATTAGAGCTTGAACATGATATTAAAAACGAATTGACGAATGGTTTTCAATGTTTAATCAATGAAACGTCATTAAATGATGTACTAAAAGCACTTGGCGATAATAAGGTGGATTTCATTTTAATTGGCAATAACGAAATGGTAATGCTTCCACTGCTTAAGAGAGACTTCCCGCATTTAAAGATTGTTGTAATAACTGAGGATATAGATGCTGATAAAGTGGGCTTTGCAATTGGAAATGGAGCGGCAAGTATTTTACCTTACCCTTTAACAACTTTGAAAGAACAACTTCAAAAAGTTATGGTTGAAGGGTACTATTTTCCGATTAATATAATGGAGAAGTTTATTACCTCTTATAAAAAAATAAACGATTCAAATACCGAAATGGAACAAAAAGAATATCGTAAGCCATTGCATTTACTGACTCGTCGTGAATGTGAAGTTTTACAGTTACTAGCAGAAGGTAAAAGTAATCGTGAGGTAGGTCAAATTTTATATATTAGTGAAAAAACAGTAAAGAATCATGTTAGTAATATCCTTATGAAACTTAAAGTTAAAGATCGTACGAAAGCTGTTTTATTGGCGATAAAAAAAAGTTGGGTATATGTTTCCTAAGTTGGAGATAATTTTCTAATGTTCCGTCTCTATAGAAAAGAGACGGTTTTTCTTTGTCTGAATTTGAAAGAGTGTTCTTTAACTTGGAAATTAATAATGAAATTGCTTTGTACTTCATGTACAATAAGAAGAAAATAAGCTGAATAAAGTGAGGAATAATTGATGACAATCGCTATTGTAACGGATAGTACTGCTTACTTACCAAAGGAAGTCCGTGAAGAACATAATATATATATGGTTCCACTAAACGTTATTTTTGGAAGCGAGTCCTACCAAGAAGAATTAGAACTTACAACAGACCAGTTTTATGAAGAAATAAAAAAACGTGACCAATTACCAAAAACGTCACAGCCAGCTATTGGCAACCTGTTAGAAATGTATGAAAAGTTAGCAGAAGATTATGATGAAGTAATTTCTATTCATTTATCAAGTGGTATAAGTGGTACTTTTCAGTCTGCCGTTTCAGCTGGAAACATGGTAGATGGAATAAAAGTGCATGCATTTGATACAGAAATAAGTGCTATGGCTCAAGGATTTTACGTTTTAGAAGCTGCGAAAATGGCTAAACAAGGTAAAACAGTAAGTGAGATAATAACTCGCCTTGAAGAAATAAAAGAAAGTATGAAAGTATACTTTATGGCAGATGATTTAAGCCATCTCCATCGTGGTGGCCGCCTAAATGCTGCGCAACTTTTAGTTGGTAGCATGTTGAAAATCAAACCACTATTGAGTTTTGTAGATAAAAAAATCGTTCCATTTGAAAAAATTCGTACACGAAAAAAAGCAATTAAAAGAATACTTGAACTTTTTGATGAAGATATAAATGGTTCTCAAGTTAAAGCTACGGTTATCCATTCACAACGTGAAGAAGAAGCTTGTGCATTGAAAGCTGAAATTGAAGCGAAATATCCGAATGCTGAAGTTGTTGTGAGTCATTTTGGACCAGTTATAGGTACACATTTAGGTGAAGGTTCAATTGGTATGGCTTGGTATAAAAAATAATAAACGATTATTGTTTAATTAATCTGTAAAAAGGGTAAATGACAAATAACTAACTTTTGGAGGTGAGTTATTCGTGGTTTACATCAGGGGCGAGCTTCCATGAAGTTTGCCTCTTTTTCTGTTAATGAAAAGATATTTATTCGACCTGTTTCTAATAATGAAACTAATGGTTTGCCAATAAGTTCTATAAAAGAATGGTCTACAAATCCTATTAATGTTAATTACCGTTTTAATGGAGAACTTCAAGGAAAGTTAGAAGGTAGAAGGTTATTATTAGAACAGTTAGATGTACCTTTAGAAGAAATTCATGAACACGTTGAGAACGGCTACATTAAATACCATAAAGGAATTACAGAAGATAATAACGCCCTGAAGTGTAATCGCTGTGGTAATAATGACGAAGCCTTTTTTGCTAGCTATCCTTGCGCTCGATGCTCTTTAAAGTGCAAGTATTGTCGTAAATGTATTTTAATGGGGCGAATAGCAATGTGTACTGCGCTCGTTTCTTGGTGTGGTCCTAAGTGTAAAGGTCCAGAAATAGGTAACATAGAAATGAATTGGACAGGAAAGTTATCCCTTGGGCAAGAGAGAGCATCAGAAAGAGTAGTAAACGCAATATTGAAACAAGAAGATCTTTTAGTATGGGCGGTTTGCGGTGCTGGAAAGACAGAAGTGTTGCTTAGTGGAATAAAACAGGCATTACAAATGAACATGAAAATTTGTGTAGCTAGTCCACGAGTCGATGTTATACACGAACTTACACCTCGATTTAAAAACGTCTTTCCAAATGTAGAGGTTATATCACTTTACGGGGGAAGTAACGATAGAGGAAAAATCTCAAATTTTGTACTTGCAACGACACATCAGTTAATTCATTACTATAAATACTTTGATGCCATTATTATTGATGAAGTAGACGCCTTTCCATACTCTTATGACGAAATGCTTACTGTTGCGGTTCAAAATGCTAAAAAAGAGGTTGCGTCTACCGTTCTTTTATCTGCTACACCAGGAAAAGCAATTAGAGTAAACACTCCGACAATAAAAATACCAGCTCGGTACCATAGATCCCCTTTACCAGTTCCATCTTTTTGTTGGATTGGAGACTGGAAAAAAAAGCTAGCTAAAAACAATATAACAAAAAAACTATATAACTGGCTTAAGAAAAGACTTGACGCAAGTAACCCAATTTTCGTATTCGTTCCTTCAGTAGAGGTCATGAAAAAGCTAGTAACAATATTAAAGAAACTAGATGGTCGCATTGAATCAGTTTATGCAGAAGACAAAAGCCGAAAAGAAAAAGTTCAGCAATTTCGCGAAGGAAAAATACCGTGTTTAGTTACAACGACAATATTAGAAAGAGGAGTCACGGTTCCTAATTTACACGTTGCAGTTTATGGTTCTGAGGAAAGTGTTTTTTCTCGAAGTGCATTAGTTCAAATAGCAGGGAGAGTTGGCAGGAGTCAAGATTACCCAATTGGAGATGTAGTATTTTTTCATTATGGTAAAAGTCGGGCAATGGTTGAGGCCAGAGCGGAAATACTCGCAATGAACAAGGAAGGAAAGGAACTAGGTCTTTTAAATGAGGGATAAGAGGAAATGTCAAACTGCAGATGGTGTGGTAATGCAATTGATGTTTTAGGTTGGGATATTTTACTATGTGAAGAAACGCGAACAATTTGCGCTTATTGTGAAAGTTTACTTGAGAAAACTAGTGAATTTTCCTGTGTTATTTGTCATAAAAGACTGCAGAGGAATATGCAAGTATGTGTTGATTGTAAAAGGTGGGAAAATAATAGTGATTGGCATGGAGTTCTGACCAAAAATCGATCGTTATATTATTACAATGAGTTTTTAAAAGATGTGATAGCAAAATATAAATATCGTGGTGATTATGAGCTTGTAAAGCTGTTCAAGTTGAGGCTTCAAAAAGTTTATAATGAAGATTTTAGTGGTTTACCAACGGTTCCAATACCGCTAAGTAAAAAGAGGCAATATGCAAGAGGCTTTAATCAAGCAGTGGGTATTGCAGAACAATTAAAAGTACCTATTCATAATGTACTTACAAGATTAGCTTCTGATAAAAAACAAAGTAAAAAAGATAAAAAGAAGAGATTTTCTTACAAAAAGCCGATGTTTGCATGTAAGGATCTGCCGCATAGTATTCTAAAGGGAGGAGAAGTATTAATTATCGATGACGTATATACAACTGGAGCGACAATAAGGCATGCTGCGAAGGCTTTAAAAGACAGAGGAGTTGCTCGTGTATTTTCGTTAACACTTGCTAGATAGGAAAAAGGTTTAGCCACTTGGTTAATAGCTAAACCTCTCAAAATATTATTGCAAGATATCTATTAATAAACTATCTTCTATTGCTGAACTACCACCGAAGAAAATATATTCTGTAATAATCTTCTGAGATAAGTAATTACTTACTTCTTCTGGGATACTTGAAGAAGAGACAAGGATAATCGGAGAGTCATGCTTAGCTGCCAAAACGGAGCCAGTCAAAGCATCAGCAAATCCAAATCCATTTGCAACATATGCTGTATGTTTTTCATAACCGAAGTGTTTTATTACTTCTATTGCAGTATCAAATCGATTTTTTCCATCAATTCTAGTTTTATTTGGTAGCTGTCCAAGCAACTCATCTGAAATAACATCAGTACCACCAACTGCTATAATGTTAGTTAGTCCATCAATGATATTGGACGTTTCAACAGGTAATATGTCCTTCTTTGTAAATAAGATTGGGTAACCTAGTTGTGCGGCAAAAGAAGCGACAGCAGTTCCGTCAGCAAAAGCTTCTCCATTTATTAAAATTGCCGAATCTGCATTTGAACCAATTTCAAGTGCAATATTAGCAGCTGTTTCATAGCGGTTTGCTCCAGCTATTCTTCTAACATTTAATTCTAGATCTTCTAATTGATTAAAAACATCATCTGAAACGGCAACATTTCCTCCCAAGATGATTGCGTTTGAAGCTCCTAATCTAATGATTTCGTTTTTGATTACAGTTGGTAATGTATGAGACTGAGTTAACAGTAAAGGGGCATCCAATTTATATGATAGTGGAGCACCACTTAAGCCATCTGCAAAATCTTCACCACTAGCAATGATTACTGTATCAGCAGTTGGCCATCCTGAAGATGATATAGCAGCTGAAGTTTCGTATCTATCGCTACCAAAAACTCTATTAGAAATTTTCTCTAAAGCAGGTAGGTTTGCCACCATTGCTTGAATAAATTCACCTGCAATTGCTTGGTATCCCGTTAAGCTAAGATGTACATCTTGTGGATTTGGTAAATATTCAAGAGTATTTTCAGCAATTACATCAAAAGTAGGAACAAAAGTAGATCCGCTTTGTAATGCAACAGCTTCTATAATACCATTTATTTGTTCGAGTATTGGTAAAAGCTGTTGTTGCTGTTCAACTGGTAAATAAGGCATAGCATTGAAGTAACCCATTAAATAAATTTGTGCATCTGGGTTTAATGTTTTAATAGAAGTTACAATTCCAGTTAAGTTAGTCGCAATATTATTAAGAATTGAAGGGACCTTAGTAGGGTCCAATGTTACTCCAGTTTGAGTAATTTCTAATTGACTTAGAAGGTCATTTCCTCCAGCACTAATAGTAATAATATCAGCTTGTGAGATTGCTGGTTGGACGTCAGGTACTTGCATATCAGCTAGAACATTTGCTGTCGTATACCCACCTACAGCGAAATCCTTGTTTAAGGTTACTTCATACCCGAGATTATAAAGAGCCTCTTTGACATAGTCTGGGTATCCCTTATCTATCGATTGATAAGGTGTATAGCCGGCAGCTAATGAATCTCCTAATGCAACATAACTTAATTGATTAACTTGTGGTGGATAGGCATAAGATGTAGTTGGTAGTAATAAAGTAACTACCAATAAAAAGCTAAAAATGAACTTAATAAATTTAGTATTTTTCATATTTTCCCCTCCTAAAGATTAGGTATTTGCTAAGAATTGTTAAAACCCTTTATTTTTTTAAAATATCAAAAATTAACTTTTTTGCACTGTATGATAAGAAATTTATTTGTTAGTTAGTAATAATAAAATGTTATAGGGCATACAGTAATATAACTATTTGATAAGAATTGACAATGGAATTTTCTTATTTTATAGTCAAAATATGGGTGTCTTACCCAGGAATATATCTTTACATGAAGAAGGGATTGTGAAAGTAGTATGCAAGGTAAAGTAAAATGGTTTAACAGTGAAAAAGGTTTTGGATTTATTGAACGTGAAGACGGAGAAGATGTATTCGTACACTTCTCAGCAATACAAATGGATGGCTATAAAGCATTAGAAGAAGGCCAAGATGTAGAATTTGATATTGTTGATGGCGATCGTGGACCACAAGCTGCTAACGTAACTAAGCTTTAATTAAATTTAATTAAAAATTATGAAAGAAAACTATTATATGCCCCTCTAATTAGGAGGGGCATTTTTTTGCGAAAAAAAGTTGAGATATTCTTAATATGCTAAAAAAAGTAGGGGCAAAAATGCATTTTTTCATCTAAAAAAACATTTTTTCAGGGGGATTTAATAGTCTGTGTGACATTGCTCACTTACCGAACAAGAAAGAAGTAATAGCATATAAGTAAGGAAAAAAACTTATATGATGGAAGAAGGGTGATTTTGATGTTTGTAACATTTTTAAGAAAAAATCGTTTTATGCCATTAATATTTTTAATTTTACGATTTTACCTCGGGTGGGCTTGGTTAACTGCTGGATGGGGGAAAGTAACTGGTGAATTTAATGCGGAAGGGTATTTAAAAGGAGCAGTGAAGAAAGCAAGTGGTGAACACCCATCTGTACAAGGATGGTGGGCTGACTTCTTATCGAGCTTCGCGATTCCAAATGTAGAGTTGTTTAACTTTTTAGTACCGTGGGGTGAACTACTAGTAGGAATTGCGTTACTATTAGGATCTTTCACAACCTTTGCAGCATTAATGGGAGCAGTAATGAACTTCGCTTTTCTGTTTTCTGGAACAATTAGCACAAACCCACAAATGGTATTAATCACAGTCTTTTTACTAGTAGCAGGGGCTAATGCTGGAAAGATTGGATTGGACCGCTGGTTGCTTCCACTGGTTGATAACACGTGGAATAGAATATTAAATAGAAAAGATAGAAGAAAATCCGACTTTCCAATGTGAAACTTCAAATAATGAAAAAGCTTCTTACCTTGGTTGATCGTAATCATATTATTTTGAGATAAACATAAGTTAGTTTAAATATCCATTTATCGCTAATTATCAGTATTTTTAAAAAATAAAACATGTTTAAGAAGGACTTTAAATGGATAATGTAGAATATGTTATTAAATACCGCAAAAGGAGGAGTTTAAATGATCTATAACATTCGTGGTGAAAACATAACCGTAACTCCAGCTCTTCATGAGTACGTGGAAAAAAAGGTAGGTAAGCTTGAAAAGTATTTTGATAGCCCTAACTCAGATGTCCATGTAAAACTAAAGGTTTATAATGATGAGCAGCAAATTGAAGTAACAATCCCGATGCCAAACTTATTGCTTCGTGCAGAAGAAACGCATGAGGATATGTACGCGGCTATCGATCTTGTCGTCAGTAAGCTTGAACGACAAATTCGCAAACATAAAACAAAGATTAACAGAAAATTTCGTCAGCCAACTGACACAAAATACTTATTTGCAACAGTAGGAAAAGACGAAAACATTGATGAAGATATCGAGGTTGTTCGTACAAAGCGTTTTAATCTAAAACCGATGGACTCAGAAGAGGCTATTTTACAAATGGATATGTTAGGCCACAGTTTCTTTGTTTATACGAATGCTGAAACTGGTAACACAAACGTTGTGTACCGTCGAAAAGACGGCAGATATGGATTAATTGAGCCGAACTAAACATACATGTGATGTGTCATAAAGACGTATAATAATTAAATGAAAAGACGTAGCACAGCTTACGAGCTGTGCTTTTTACTTTTCTTGTCACTATGCTAACAAACTGTTACTATAAACATAGATAAAAACGATTATTGAGGAGCGTTAGAGATGCTGGGATTACTAAAAAAATTCATGGATACGAATGAACGCGAAATAAAGAGATTGCAAAAGATAGTCGATAAAATTGAGGCATTAGAAACGGATATTTCAAAGTTATCTGATGATGGAATTAAACAAAAAACAGAAGAGTTCAAAAAACGCATTGCAGATGGTGAAGAACTTGATGCAATCTTACCTGAAGCTTTTGCTGTTGTAAGAGAGGCATCGAAGCGTGTCCTTAAAATGCGCCCGTATCCAGTGCAATTAGTTGGAGCTATTTCATTACATGAAGGTAATATTTCAGAGATGAAAACAGGGGAAGGTAAAACGTTAACTGCAACAATGCCTGTTTATTTAAACGCATTAACGGGTAAAGGTGTTCATGTTATTACCGTAAACGAATACTTAGCTAGTCGTGATGCAGAGGAAATGGGTGAACTCTACAATTTCCTTGGCTTAACTGTAGGCTTAAACTTAAACTCTATGTCCCGTCAAGAAAAGAAAGAAGCGTATGCAGCAGATATTACATACGGTACAAATAATGAATTTGGCTTTGACTACTTACGAGACAATATGGTCCTATACAAAGAACAAATGGTACAACGTGAATTGCATTATGCGATTGTCGATGAGGTAGACTCTATCTTAATAGATGAAGCTCGTACACCATTAATCATTTCAGGTACTGCTGAAAAATCTGCACAACTTTACCACGATGCAGATCGCTTCGTTCGTACATTAACACGTGACACTCATTTTACTTACGATGAAAAAACGAAGAGTGTTCTATTAACAGAAGAAGGTATTTCAAAAGCAGAGCAATCGTTTAAAATTGAAAACTTGTTTGATGTAAACAATGTAACAATTAACCATCATATTAACCAAGCGTTACGCGCGCACCACACAATGCAACGTGATGTAGATTACGTTGTGCAAGAAGATGAAGGTGTAGTAATTGTCGACTCCTTTACGGGCCGATTAATGAAAGGTCGAAAATATAGCGATGGGCTTCATCAAGCGATTGAAGCAAAAGAAGGTCTCGCAATACAAAATGAAAGTAAAACTTTAGCAACAATAACGTTCCAAAACTACTTCCGTATGTATGATAAATTATCTGGTATGACTGGTACTGCAAAAACGGAAGAAGAAGAATTCCAAAACATATATAATATGAATGTTTTAGTTATTCCAACGAATTTACCAATTGCTCGTGAAGACAAGCCAGACTTAATATACAAAACGATGGAAGGTAAGTTTAAAGCACTAATTAAGCAAATAAATGAACGTCATAAAAAAGGCCAACCAATTCTTGTAGGTACGGTTGATATTGAAACATCCGAATACTTATCTAGTTTACTAAAAAAGAGTGGCATTAAACATAATGTCTTAAACGCAAAACAGCACGAAAAAGAAGCTGATATTATTGCTAATGCTGGTCAAAAAGGTGCAGTTACTATTGCGACAAACATGGCTGGTCGTGGTACAGATATTAAACTAGGCGATGGCGTTAAAGACCTTGGTGGACTTTGTGTATTTGCGACAGAGCGTCATGAATCACGTCGTATTGATAATCAGCTTCGTGGTCGTTCTGGTCGTCAAGGTGACCCAGGATTTTCTCAATTCTACATTTCGATGGAAGATGAATTAATGCGTCGTTTTGGTTCTGAGAATATGCGCAGTTTAATGGATCGCTTAGGAATGGATGACGAGCAACCAATTGAAAGTAAGTTAGTTACTCGTGCTGTTGAATCAGCGCAAAAACGAGTAGAAGGTAATAACTTTGATGCTCGTAAACAATTACTTCAATATGATGACGTTCTTCGTCAACAACGTGAAGTTATCTATAATCAACGTAAAGTTATTCTAGAAGCGGAAAACTTACGTAGCCACATCGAAGGAATGATTCAAGGTACAGTTGAACGAAGTGTAACAGCACATACACCACCAAATTCAGTTCCAGAAGAATGGGATATTAAAGCTATTGCAGAATATGCAACGGCAACTTACCTCGATGAAGGTGATGTAACAGAGCAAGACTTACGTGGTAAAGAACCGGAAGAAATGATTGAATTATTATATAAGAAAGCAATTGCGAACTACGATGAGCGAGAAGAAATGTTTGAGACAGACCGTTTACGAGAGTTTGAAAAAGTAATCGTACTCCGTGCGGTTGACCGCAAATGGATGGATCATATTGATTCAATGGATCAATTACGCCAAGGAATTCACCTTCGTGCGTATGGACAAATTAATCCACTACGCGAATATCAAATGGAAGGTTTCGCAATGTTTGAAGAAATGATTGCTTCAATTGAAGAAGAAGCGGCAATTTACATCAATAAGGCGAAAATGGCCGGTAATATTGAACGTGAACAAGTAGCACAAGGAAGAGCTGTACGTCCTGTAAGTGGAAAAGAAGAAAAGCGGAAGCCGTTTGTTAAAAAGATAACAGTAGGTCGTAATGATCCTTGCCCATGTGGAAGTGGGAAAAAATATAAAAACTGCTGTGCAAAATAAGAAACACATACTATAGAGGTGGCTACAACGTGGAACTTGTGGAAATTAAGCAAGAGTTAACGAAATTAGAAAAACGAATAAATGAATTTAGGGGGTCTCTTTGACCTCGATGCAAAAAAAACTCGAATTGAAGAATTAGAAGAAAAAATGTCGGCAGCAAACTTCTGGGATGACCAGCAAGCTGCGCAGACAGTTATTAATGAAGCGAATGACTTGAAAGATAAAGTCGGGCAATTTTCTGACTTAGCTGATGCATACGAAAATTTAGAAGTTTCTTATGAACTAGTTAAAGAAGAAGCGGATGAAGATCTTGAGAAGGAATTAGTAAAAGAATTATTAGTGCTAACGAAAGAAATGAATGAGTTTGAACTAGCTCTTCTATTAAGTGAGCCATATGATAAAAATAATGCAATTCTCGAACTTCACCCTGGTGCAGGTGGTACTGAGTCACAAGACTGGGCATCGATGTTATTACGTATGTACACTCGTTGGGCTGAACGAAAAGGCTATAAAGTGGAAACAATTGATTATTTGCCAGGTGATGAAGCTGGAGTAAAGAGTGTGACATTATTAATAAAAGGACATAATGCATACGGATACTTAAAAGCAGAGAAAGGCGTTCATCGTTTAGTCCGAATCTCACCTTTCGACTCTTCAGGTAGACGTCATACGTCATTTGTATCATGTGAAGTTGTCCCAGAGTTCAATGATGAAGTGGAAATTGAAGTACGTACAGAAGATATTAAAGTAGATACGTATCGTGCGAGTGGTGCTGGTGGTCAGCACATTAACACGACGGATTCAGCTGTCCGTATTACACATCTACCAACAAATACAGTAGTGCAATGTCAAACACAGCGCTCGCAAATTAAAAATCGTGAACAAGCGATGAAAATGCTTAAAGCTAAGCTTTATCAGAAGAAGATTGAAGAACAACAAGCAGAACTAAATGAAATTCGTGGTGAGCAGAAGGAAATTGGCTGGGGAAGTCAAATCCGCTCTTATGTTTTCCACCCTTACTCAATGGTAAAAGACCATCGCACAAGCGTTGAAGTTGGTAATGTCAATAGTGTTATGGATGGAGAATTAGACCCGTTTATAGATGGTTATTTACGTTCTAAAATTAATAGATAAATGAAATAACCCTTGTGAAAGGGTTATTTTTTTTACCTTCACAAATAATAAGTTAAGATGTATACTCGTTAAGGTTATACTTTTGAAATATTATGAAAAGTGAGTGTTGACATTATGACTCGAGACAGAAGAAAGACATATGTGATGAATCCAAAACTAGAAAAAGTATTGGAATACTTTTATGTATTATTAGGTTCAGCATTCGTCGCTGTAGCGTTTAACATTTTTTTATTACCTAATAAAGTAGCTTCCGGTGGAGTTAGTGGAATTAGTACAATTTTGGACTGGACAGTTGGTTGGGACCCTGCATTAGTTCAGGCAACATTAAACATCCCGCTATTTTTTGCAGGTGTTTTCTTTTTAGGAAGAGCATTCGGCTTAAAATCATTAGTTGGAACATTATTTTTACCTTTAGTCGTTAAGTTGACGGAAAATATTGAACCAGCAACTACTGATCCGTTATTAGGAGCTCTGTTTGGTGGTATTGGAGTTGGACTTGGACTTGGAATCGTTTTTAGAGGAAAAGCTTCGACAGGTGGCGTTGATTTAGCTGCTCAAATTTTGCATAAATTTACTGGTATATCACTCGGTTTGAGTGTCGCATTAATTGATGGTTTAATCGTAATTTCGTCAGGTTTTGCATTTGGTATTGAACAAGCGCTATATGCGTTAATTGGACTATATGTTACAGGAAAAACGATAGACTTAGTGCAAATGGGCTTAGGCTATGCAAAAACGGCGATGATTATTACGGATAAAGAGGATGAAGTACGAAAAGGTATCTTTAAAGAAGTAAATCGTGGGGTTACTTCTGTATCTGGTACAGGTGGATATACTGAAGACAAACGACCTATTCTATTATGTGTAGTAGACCAGAAGGAAGTTACAAAGTTGAAGCAAACCGTAAAGAAAATCGATCCTTCCGCTTTTGTCATTGTGATGAATGCTTCGGAAGTACTTGGAGAAGGATTTAAACGTGCATAAAAATTCGTTGAATAATATTTTCCAATAACGGTAAAATAACCTTATCTTTGGAAAAGGTAGGCGAGCATATGAAAAAATGGTACATTCTGTTGTTTAGTTTTGCCCTTATTCTGTCAGGTTGTGGTGGAAAAGAGGAAGTAATCGACGAAGCACCAGCTGATGGACAAGATGGAACGGCTGGAACGGTAGATATAGCTAGTGCGGAAGAAATTTATCAAAATTCCGCATGTATTGGCTGTCATGGTGCAAACCTTGGTGGCGGCGCTGGTCCTTCTTTAAAAGAAATAGGAAGCCGCAAAACGAAAGCTGAAATTTTATCAATAATTCATAACGGACAAGGGTCAATGGCCGGTGGGTTGTTACAAGGGGAAGATGCGGAAATTGTTGCAGCATGGCTTGCTACAATGAAGTAATATCTCTCGTTTGACATAAAACTCTCTCAATAAGATATACATGTAACAGGGGGTGCCTTCATGTCAAATGATAAAAAGAAACCTACCGTCATTTCTTTTGATGGAAAGAAAAAGCAAAAGAAAACAGGTGCTACAATTGAGGTGGACGGTGAAAAAGTAGACTTAGGTTCGTTTGTTTTATCTGGGGAAGATACAGATGGGAAACGAGTAGTTTATACGTGGAATTGTTCTCCAGATGAAATGTGTGCGTTTACTAAGACGATGGAAGTCTTAGTGACAAATCGATTAAGTGAACTGATGGACTTAAAATAAAGGTAAAGACTAAGATCTGGTACAAAAAGAATGAAGAATAAAAATAACCGAGCGCATTCAGATTTACGATACGATCTGGATGGTTCGGTTGTTCTTATATTATAAAATATTAATATACATCATTAAATTCTTCACTTTTCAAGGGGCAAGTCCCTTCTATAACAGGGATACTAAATCACCCATTCCTCTTTTAATATTGAGTACATATATCCATTCCGTGCGACACCATCTTGTATGATGTAATTTCTTAATAGACCTTCTCTCATAAAGCCGTTTTTCTCAAGTAACAAGGAAGATGCATTGTTCTCAGGTAAGACAATTGCCCCAATACGATTATAAGTCATAAATCCATACGATAGCATTGCGTGTAATGCTTCTGTCGCAAAGCCTTGTCGCCAATGTTTTTTTGCAATTTCATAGCCTATCTCACATCGTTTATAAGGACCGGATACATTGTGGAAACCACCTGATCCAATTAATTCATTTGTATCTTTACGAACGATTCCCCAGCGAATCCCTTTGTTTTCTAAAGTCATCATATCAAAAGCTAAAATTAGTTTTTCAGCTTGTTCGATAGTTGTAAATGTACTCATTCCGTAATTTCTTGTGACATCATCATCAGAAAAATAAGAATAAATAGCATGTGCATCATGTTGTTCAATTTTTCTGAGAAGTAATCGCTCCGTTTCGATGATAGGAAACTCTTTCAAAATTATCCCTCTTTCTAACTCTAACTCTATTTCTAGTATTGTATATTATAGCATTCTATTTCTATTTATTACCTATAAAAACATAAGTTTCTAAATGACGTTAATGTGAAAGAGTAAATAAATAGTTCATAAAACGTACGAGCTGCACATATGAGTAGTGTATATAAGATGAAATTGGTATAATAAGGACAATTGCATAATTAGGAAAAGAAACTTCCTGCAGAAATCGAGGTGTGCGTATGAATGTTAAAGCTAAAATTATTGCGTTAGTTATAGCTGTATCGTTAGTAACTGGTACTGCCGGATTAGCATTAGGGTTAATGATATCAGGTGACAATCAGCCTAACATTCCATTTACTGATGGGACAGGTAAAACGAACGACGATGAACAAGACGGAAATGGCAAGATAACAGAGGAGCAAATTTCAGAGGTTGAAAAAATTGCCCGAGTTTTTCAAATGATTTCAGACAGATATGTCCTGGAAGTTTCTAAGGATGACCTCATTGAAGGGGCAATTCAAGGAATGGTCGATAAGTTAGATGATCCATATACTTCCTATATGGACGAAGATGAAGCGGCACAATTTGTAGAATCACTTAGCTCTTCATTTGAAGGTATCGGTGCAGAAGTAAGTATGGTCAACGGTAAGATAAAAATTGTCCTGCCATTTAAAGGTTCACCTGCTGAAAAGGCTGGATTAAAACCTGGTGACCAAATTGTCTCAATAGACGGTGAAAGTGTTGAAGGCTTAAGTTTAACGGAAGCTGTCTTAAAGATTCGTGGAAAAAAAGGAACAGATGTCAAATTAGGGATTGTTCGCCAAGGTGTGAAAGATCCAATTTCTATCGTTGTAACACGTGATACGATTCCGCTTATCACTGTAAACGCAAGTTCGGTGGAAAAAAACGGAAAAAAAGTCGGTATTCTAGAAATTACTTCATTTTCAGCAAATACAGCAGCGGAGTTTAAGAAAGAACTGAAAAAACTGGAGGATGAAGGAATAACGGGGTTAATTATTGATGTTCGTGGAAATCCTGGTGGCTATTTAAATGCGGTAAAAGAGATGCTTTATGAACTTATTCCTAGCGATAAACCAATCTTCCAAATTGAAACGCGTGATGGTGAACGAGATCAAGCCTTCACAACATTAAAAGACAAAAAGCCATATCCTATCATTGGATTAATCGATGGACGTAGTGCATCCGCATCAGAGATTTTGGCAGGTGCTTTAAAAGAAGCTGGAGGATATGAAATAATCGGTCAAAACTCTTTCGGTAAAGGTACCGTTCAACAAGCATTAGAAGTCGGTGACGGCAGTCAATTAAAGATGACATTATATAAATGGCTAACACCTGATGGAAATTGGATTCATAAGACTGGTATTGAGCCAACGATAGAAGTAAAGCAACCTGAATTCTTCCAAACAAGTCGTATTTTTATTGAAGAGAAGTTAACGTACGATATGTATAATGACCAAGTAAAAAGCGCACAAGAAATGCTAAAAGGATTAGGATTTGATCCAGGTAGAACAGATGGCTATTTCAGTGAAAAAACAGTTTTAGCTGTAAAAGCATTCCAAGAAATGAATAACCTTGAACCAACTGGTGATATTACAGTGGCAACAGCAGGAGTTCTTGAAGAAGAGATCATTGAACGCATTCGTAATCCGCAATACGATTATCAATTACAAGCAGCAATTCAACTTATTACAAAATAGAGGAAAAAAGCTAGTTATGTCGAAAACATCCATTGGGAGATCAATGGATGTTTTTTTCTATGGTCTAGTAAAAAAATAATAGTTATGTGGTAAAATAGTAGTAAATAGTCTGAAAGTCATAAAGTAGGTGAGAGCATGGAACTAGTAGCTGCGATAGCGAAAGCGATCGGATATGTGTTTATTAATCCAATTTTTTATCTTTTAGTAGTTGTATCCATTTATATGGGAATAAAACGAGTTAAAAAAGAACGAACGGAGTTTCAAACCCGTGTCTTTGATGTAGTTGAAGATCTGAAAACAGCATTCGGGTTTGGCATAATATTAAGTTTAGTATTTTCTGTTGTTGCATTATTTATCGGAATATCTTTTTCCTTCCAAGTGCTAGTCGTTTTAGCGGCAGTATACTTTGTCTTGTTATTGCCATGCAGACCTAGACTTTTATCACCTTCGCTCGTCTTAGGATTTGCGATTATGATGTTGATGATTCTACCACATGTTACAACTGGTATTAGTTTAATAGATAATATTTTTTCTTCGGTTCAAGCTAGAACATATGGACAACTTTTAGTATTACTCGCAATGTTACTAATTGCAGAAGCAATATTGATAATGAAAAGTGGTACAAAGAAAACGTCTCCTTTCCATTTACTAAGTAAACGTGGTAGGCTAATTGGTGCACATGAATCTAATAAACTATGGCTTTTTCCTTTAATCTTTTTCGTGCCGCAAAATAGTGGGATGTTCTCGCCAAATTGGTGGCCATCGTTAACAGTTGCAGGTGAAAGCTATACAATTATTATGTTTCCATTCATTATTGGCTTTTATCAATTAGTAAAAGGTAAATTACCTGAGCAAGCAATCTTTAACTCGGGCTTACGTGTGTTATTATTAGGTGTAGTTGTGTTAGTAGCAACAGCTATAAGTTATTATTATCCACTAATGATCCCAATTACTGTCGGTTTAGCGCTTGTATGCCGTGAAGGCCTTTACTTATATGAAAGATATGTAGACCAAAACAGGCCACATTTCTTTACTAACCGTAAAGAAGGTTTAATGGTATTAGGTGTGATTCCTCAATCTCCTGCTGCGAAAATGAATATTCGAGTTGGTGAGGCTATCCATAAAGTAAATGGGAGAAAGGTGACGAACGAAGATGACTTTTACGCAGCCTTGCAGATTAACTCAGCTTTCTGTAAATTAGAAGTATTGGACGACGCTGGTGAAATCCGTTTCGCTAATCGTGCACTTTTTGAAGGAGACCACCACGAATTAGGATTAATTTTTATTGATGAAAAATTCGAATTGAAATTAGAAGAAGTTGCTACATAAAAGGAGGGAGAATGAACTGGATACTTGGTTAATTGAATTGCTTTTTGCATTCGTTGCACCGTTCACTCTCGTCGCATTATTTACCCGAGTAACTTACAACAAATGGGTTGGCATACTTTTAGCATTAGGAATGATAATCTTTGTCTTGCGTGCCTTTGACAGAGATGTATATTTATTGCTAATAGGATTAGCTTCATTTTTTGTAGGGACAATTTATTCGTTTAAACTCGAGAAAAAATTTACGCGAAGATGGAAATAATAGTAATGGGGCTGGGATAGAAGTTTCATCCTCACATTAAAAAGCCGAGTCATTCAAATTGAATGATTTCGGCTTTTTATTATTCTTAAGGAATTATATAAATGCTTCGTCAAAATTCCTCGCTTTCCACTGGCACGTCCTCAGCCTCGTAAGAAAGCAAAGAACGCATTCTTGCGTGGTCTTCAGCTGTTGCTTTTCCCGCAGGAGTCTCGTTCCTTTCTCTCCAATCAACCAATGATATTTATATTTTATATTATGATTTAACAGAAGTTTTTCAGTGGCCTCGAGCTTTCCCGTAGAAGTCTCCGTATTTTGACTACGCAAAAAAATTCAATTTAAACACTCCGCAGTACCAATAAATCTTTTTAGTTTTCCTCAAGCATCTTTTTAGCTTTAAGAGTGCGAATTGTAAATAGTGCTAATAAATATGTAGTATAACTTGCCAAGATGACAAAACCAACGACTTCTAAATTAAACAGTTTAAGTAATAATGAGAACCATGTAACAGCATATAAAACACCGAGCATTTTCCGCATTTCTTGGTTAGCAAAATGTGATGTCGTTTTTGCTCCTAATTGGCCACCAATTAATGCACCGATAATTAAAAACAAACCTAATAATAAATCGATTTCTACATGCATGATGTACGAGGAAAAGCCTGCAGTAACAAATAAAAAGATACATACAGCACTAGTACCGACTGCTTGTTTTGCTGGAAAGTTAGCTAAGCTTACTAACAGTGGTACGATGATAAAGCCACCACCAACTCCTAAACTTGACGATAAAAATCCACCGACTAGACCAACAATGATTAGCAGGGGCATAGAAAAAGTATCCTCTTTATTCAGTCTGCCCTCATTCTTTTTCCCAGGACGAATCATCGAAATGGCAAAGTATAATAAGATGACGAGATAAAGTGTAGATAAAACAGTATCTCCTATACCAATCTTTTCAAAATACATGACAAGTGGTCTTGCTAATTGCGTTCCGACAATTCCGCTTAAGCCAATTGGAATGGCAGCTTTCCAAATGATGTTGTTTAATTTTAGGTGTCCCCAGACAGATGAGATCGATGTCCCGATAGAAAATAATAAACCAGTCGTAATTGCCTCAACTGGAGATATCCCAAGCAATAATAAGACTGGTGTAAGTAAAATACCTCCACCGAGACCGAAAAAACCACCTAGTACACCGATGGCAATTCCGATCGGTAAAAATAATAGTAAAGCCAGCAAATGAAAGCCTCTCTTCTTTAAATTGATATTCTAATGTTTAGTTTACAAGAAACGTAGAAAAAATGAAAATGTAATTCAAAATGAAGTACGAATGTTTGTTCGTTTATTATGTAGTTGTGATATAATTTTAATAATTAATACAGAGCGTAAAGGAGACATGTTCATGGAAAAGTTCGAGCTGAAATCGAACTACAAACCAGAAGGAGACCAACCTAGAGCAATACAAGAGCTTGTTGCTGGACTTAAAGCAGGTAAAGAACACCAAACTTTGCTAGGTGCAACGGGAACTGGTAAAACATTTACCATTTCAAATGTAATAAAAGAAGTAAATAAACCTACATTAGTTATTGCCCATAATAAAACATTAGCCGGACAATTATATAGTGAGTTTAAAGATTTTTTTCCGGATAATGCTGTTGAGTATTTTGTTAGTTATTATGATTACTATCAACCGGAAGCTTACGTACCATCGTCGGATACGTTTATTGAGAAAGATTCAAGTGTAAACGATGAAATTGATAAACTTCGACACTCAGCTACATCTGCGTTATTTGAAAGAAGAGATGTCATTGTTGTAGCAAGTGTATCTTGCATATACGGTTTAGGGTCACCAGAAGAATATCGTGAATTAGTTGTTTCACTAAGAGTTGGCATGGAAAAAGAACGAGACGAATTGTTACGAGATTTAGTTGATATACAATATACGAGAAATGATATTGAGTTTCAACGTGGAACGTTCCGTGTACGCGGCGATGTTGTCGAACTTTTCCCAGCATCACGAGATGAAAAATGTATTCGTATTGAATTTTTCGGTGATGAAATTGACCGAATTACGGAAGTTAATGCATTAACAGGAGAAGTTTATGGAGAGCGTCAACACATAGCTGTTTTCCCAGCATCTCACTTCGTAACCCGTGAAGAAAAGCTTAAATTGGCAATTAAAAATATAGAAGTAGAGCTTGAAGAACGCCTAAAGGAACTGCGAGATAATGATAAGTTACTCGAGGCCCAACGCTTGGAACAACGTACTCGCTATGATATTGAAATGATGCATGAAATGGGCTTCTGTTCCGGAATCGAAAACTATTCTCGTCATTTAACATTGCGGCCAGCAGGATCTACGCCATATACATTGCTCGATTTCTTTCCAGAAGATTTTTTAATGGTTGTTGATGAATCACACGTTACCGTGCCACAAGTACGTGCCATGTTTAATGGAGACCAAGCGAGAAAGCAAGTGTTAGTTGACCACGGCTTCCGCTTACCTTCTGCGCTTGATAATCGCCCATTGAGATTTGAGGAATTTGAAGAAAAAATTAATCAAATTGTATTTGTTTCCGCTACACCAGGACCATATGAACATGAGAAAACACCAGAAGTAGTTGAGCAAATTATTCGTCCAACTGGTTTGTTAGATCCATTAATCGATGTCCGACCACTTGAAGGTCAGATTGATGATTTAATCGATGAGATTCACGATCGTATTGAGAAGAATGAGCGAGTTTTAGTTACGACACTTACGAAAAAGATGAGTGAAGACTTAACGGACTATTTAAAAGAAATTGGAATAAAGGTTCAATATTTACACTCAGAAATTAAAACGCTCGAACGGATTGAGATTATTCGTGATTTACGACTTGGGAAGTATGATGTGCTCGTCGGCATTAACTTACTCCGAGAAGGGTTAGATATACCAGAAGTATCTCTCGTAGCTATACTAGACGCTGATAAGGAAGGCTTCCTTCGATCAGAACGTTCGTTAATTCAAACGATAGGACGTGCAGCTCGAAATGAGAATGGTCGAGTTATTATGTATGCTGACCGGATCACGAAGTCGATGGAAATTGCCATCGGTGAAACGACGAGACGACGCGAAGTACAAGAGGCGTATAATAAAAAGCACGGGATAACACCAAAAACAATTAAGAAAGAAGTTAGAGATGTTATTCAAGCGACAATGGCTGCAGAGGATGAGGCAGCATATTCAGCGGAAAAGAAACCGAAAAAGCTGACGAAAAAAGAACGAGAAAAAATGATTGTCAATATAGAAAAAGAAATGAAGGAAGCTGCTCGCGAGTTAAACTTCGAGAAAGCTGCGGAATTAAGAGATCTTTTATTAGAGTTGAAAGCGGAAGGGTGACATAGAGAATGGGAACAGAAAGCATAGTCATTAAAGGGGCGAGAGCGCATAATTTAAAGGATATTGATGTAACAATCCCTCGTGACCAATTAGTAGTTATTACCGGTTTATCTGGTTCTGGGAAATCTTCGTTAGCATTTGATACGATATATGCCGAAGGGCAGCGTCGTTATGTGGAATCATTATCAGCCTATGCACGTCAGTTTTTAGGGCAAATGGACAAGCCAGATGTTGACTCAATTGAAGGGCTATCTCCAGCAATTTCAATTGACCAAAAAACAACGAGTCGAAATCCTCGATCTACGGTAGGAACGGTTACGGAAATATATGATTATTTACGTTTGTTATATGCCCGTATTGGACGTCCAGTTTGTCCAAAGCATGGGATCGAAATTTCATCACAATCAATCGAGCAAATGGTTGATCGTATATTAAAATATCCTGAAAGAACGAAGCTTCAAGTATTAGCCCCGATTGTATCTGGGCGTAAAGGTGAACATACGAAAACGTTAGAGGACATGAAGAAGCAAGGTTACGTTCGAATTCGTGTGAATGGTGAAATGCGAGAAGTATCCGAAGAGATTACGTTAGAAAAAAATAAAAAGCATTCCATTGAAGTTGTCATTGACCGCATTGTTATAAAAGACGGAATTCGTTCAAGGTTATCTGACTCAGTTGAAACTGCTTTAAGACTTTCTGGAGGACAAGCGTTAATTGATGTGATTGGTGAGGAAGAGCTGATGTTTAGTGAGCTCCATGCTTGTCCGAAGTGTGGATTTTCAATCGGAGAGCTTGAACCACGAATGTTTTCATTTAATAGTCCTTTTGGTGCTTGTGGAACTTGTGACGGACTAGGTACTAACTTGGAAGTCGATGTTGATTTAGTGATTCCTGATAAATCAAAATCATTAAAGGATAATGCCATTGTTGCTTGGGAAGCGCAAAGTTCGACCTATTATCCGCAACTATTAGAAAGTGTTTGCAATCATTACGGTATTGATATGGATATTGCAGTTGATGATATTCCAGAACATTTATTGGAGCGCGTCCTCTATGGTAGTAAAGAAGATGAAATCTACTTCCGTTATGAAAATGACTTTGGCCAAGTACGTGAAAGTCACATTCAATTTGAAGGTGTAGTTCGCAACATCGAAAGAAGATATAAAGAGACAAGTAGTGACTATATTCGAGAGCAAATGGAAAAATACATGTCGCAAAATGCATGTCCGAAATGTAAAGGCTACCGTTTAAAGAAAGAAAGTTTAGCTGTGAAAATTAATGATAAACATATCGGTCAATTGACGGAGTTATCTGTTGCCGATGCGAAAAACGCATTCGATGGTCTGCAGTTAACGAAAAAAGAACAAACAATTGCTCGGATGATTTTGAGAGAAATTAGTGATCGTCTAGGCTTCTTAGTTAACGTCGGTTTAGACTATTTATCCTTAAGTCGTTCAGCAGGAACACTTTCAGGTGGGGAAGCTCAGCGTATACGATTAGCAACACAAATCGGCTCGAAGCTTACAGGTGTCCTTTACATTTTAGATGAGCCTTCCATTGGCTTGCATCAACGAGACAATGACCGCTTAGTGCAAACATTGCACAATATGCGTGAGCTCGGTAATACATTAATTGTTGTTGAACATGATGAAGATACGATGCTTGCTGCGGATACCATTATTGACATCGGTCCAGGTGCAGGTGCGCATGGCGGACAAATTATGGCACAAGGCACGCCACAAGAAATTATGGCAGATGAAAACTCGTTAACAGGTGAGTACTTATCAGGGAAAAAGTTTATCGCTTTACCAACGGAGCGTCGCGAGCCGGGTGAACGTATGATCAGTATCAAAGGTGCGCAGGAAAATAACCTAAAAAATATTGATGTCGATATTCCGTTAGGACTATTTGCTGCGGTAACGGGTGTATCTGGTTCAGGAAAAAGTACAATCGTTAACGAAATATTATATAAAGCAGTAGCACAAAAACTGAATCGAGCGAAAGCAAAACCAGGGAAGCATAAAGAAATAAAAGGAATAGAACATATTGATAAAGTAATTGATATCGATCAATCACCAATTGGAAGAACACCACGATCTAACCCGGCAACATATACGGGTGTGTTTGATGATATTCGTGATGTATTTGCACAAACAAATGAAGCGAAAATTCGTGGCTATAAAAAAGGTCGATTTAGCTTTAATGTCAAAGGTGGTCGATGTGAGTCTTGCCGCGGTGATGGAATCATTAAAATTGAGATGCACTTCTTACCAGATGTTTACGTACCTTGTGAAGTCTGTCATGGGAAAAGATACAACCGGGAAACGTTAGAAGTGAAATATAAGGATAAAAACATCTCTGATATTTTAGGGATGACAATTGAAGACGGGCTAGAGTTTTTCAAAAACATTCCAAAGATTAAACGTAAACTGCAAACTTTATACGATGTTGGCTTAAGTTATATGCGCTTAGGACAACCAGCAACAACGCTGTCTGGTGGAGAAGCACAACGTGTAAAATTAGCTTCTGAATTGCACCGTCGTTCAACTGGGCGTTCCTTGTATATTTTAGATGAGCCAACGACCGGACTTCACATCGATGATATTTCGCGTCTGTTAGTAGTCCTACAACGTTTAGTTGAAAATGGCGATACAGTATTAGTAATTGAGCATAACTTGGATGTAATCAAAACAGCTGACTATATTATTGATATCGGTCCAGAAGGTGGAGATAAAGGTGGTACTGTTGTCGCGACAGGAACACCTGAAGCGGTTGCGAAAAAGAAAAAATCGCATACTGGAAAATATTTAAAACCAATTTTAGAGCGTGATCGTGCCCGAATGGACACTCGTATTAAAGAGCTTACAACTTAATAGGAAATTAACTAAAGCATGTAAACCACACTATTGTTTACATGCTTTTTTTATAAAGGTAACTTAGCTTGCTAAAGTTTTCCATAACTCTGTATAAAAGATATAATGAAATGGGGGTGGATAGATGTGTTGGTAGAAAAAGAACATGTAACCTTTATCCATGGCTTAACAGGAAATAGCGGAGCTTTTTTAAACGTATGTTTAAAAGAAAATAATTTTTTCACTATATATCGTATGACCTAAAAGGGCATGGAGTAGAATCAGGAATAGAGACAGAGTATAATTTAGCTTTTAATTTGCGATTTTAGACGGTGTAAAACTCCTACTGGAGGATGAGTTTTATTTTACATGGTCGTAATATAATGAAACTATAAAAACTAGGAGGTCATAAAATGGAACAAGAAAAGAAAAAGATTCTTGAAGCTATTGCAAGTGGGCATTTAACTAGTGAAGAAGGGTTTCAAGCGTTACAAGCATTAGAAAGAAGTGAAAAAATCAATGCTACTGTCGAAAATGGAGAGTATAAGCAAGAGTCCCTAGTAGCAACGGTTGGTCGTGTATTAGAAAAGGCAGTGCAAAAACTTAAGGAAATTGATTTAGATTTCAATTTCGGTGAAGCAGTGCATGTTACAGAGGAACACACGGTGGAAAGAGAAATAAAAAACGTCAAAGTAAATGTATCGAACGGAAGTATTACTTTTCAACCTCGATCAGATCGAAAGGTCAAAATCTTCTGTGACGCTAGTGTTTACGGGGAAAAGGAAGAAAGTTCAGCGAGAAGCAAAGTTGCTGAAGCACTTCGTGTTGTTGAGGAAGACGGTAGTTTGCGAATCGCTTTAAAAAATAGGAAAATAAAAGCAAATATGACGATTGAATTACCAACTCATGTGTATGAGAGCCTTGAAGCACATACGTATAACGGAAAGATTGAAAATACGTCGTGTGATGTTGCAAACTTGAAGTTTAAAACAGTAAATGGAAGTATTTTCTTAAAGGGCATCAATGGTGAAAACATAGAGGCGGAAACAATTAATGGAAAAGTACAGGTTGACCGTTGTTTTGGAGATGTTTGTGAAGTAGAAACAATTAATGGGAAAATAGACATGCAAGGAAGTTACAATAAAACAGATTTACAGACAACTAGCGGGAAAATTACGTATCAGTTAAATGAACCATTAACAGGAGAACTTCGTTGTAAATCTGAAGCTGGGAAAATTTGCGTAACTTTACCGCGCGGGATGAACATTGAAGGCGAAGTTGAAACGATGTTTGGTGGTATGTCATGTAAATTAGATAAGATGGAAATAATTAAGGAAAAGAAAGAAGTTGTGAAAAAAGAGATTCACTTTACAACAAAAGATGTTACTGAACACCGCTTAACAATAGATGTAGAGACAACTGCTGGATCAATTGAAGTTGTCCATCCAAACAATTAAGTAAAGGTTGATATGATGAAATCATGGATAATAAATGTATTAATCACAACAGGTTTACTACTACTATTTGCAAATGTATTTACTTCTGTTGAAATTACTGGAATCGGGGCGGCACTTCTTGCAAGTGCGATTCTATCTGTTGTTAATGCCATTGTTAAACCAGTCATTGTTTTCTTTACATTACCTTTGACTATCGTAAGTTTAGGATTATTCTTGTTTATAATTAACGGCTTCATGTTGTATATAACAGATGTACTAATGGGTAGCTCCTTTCATATAGCTACTTTCGGAATGACGATCCTCTTATCAATATTACTTGCAATATTACATGTAGTGATTCGAAAAACAATTGCTAAACCTCTACTAAAAAAGAAATAAGTTTATTTAACGTTAAAGGGTGGCTAGTTAATAACTAGCTACTTTTTTTTTGCAAAAATATATTTTTCAAATAGTATTATCCTTCACTATCAAGCATTTCTATCTCTTATACTAATTGACTATTTCTTTTCATATCTTCCATATTTTATTGTCTTGTTCCTTAAAAATCTATTTACCGACAAAATATCTTGTGGTTTTATGTGAAAATTTTAGAAACTATTATTCCCTTAAAATACTTCAAGCTTGCGCAAAATAAAAGTGGTGATAAAAAGTAAGCCCTATGTATTAGAAAAAATAAATATTTTGTAATAGGCTTATATTTTTTTAAATAGTTGGAAATACATAGATAGTAACTACTTGGATTGAGATACAACGTGAATCATAGACAGACAGAAAGAATCATTGAGGAGGGGAACTATGGGAGTAAGAGTGACAAGAATTCAGCAACAAAATAGATTTAAAAGATTCATTGTTTTACAACTTCTAATCATGATGGCAATTGGTTTAATAATCTTTTATTCCAATTCTATTAACAACACAACAAGCGAATACAAAGATCAGGTTGAGAATAAAGGAAATGTCATTAAAGCAGCTGACAATTTTAATCAATAAAAAAAGATTGGGGTTACGGTGATGGAGAGACTTAGCAGGTCAAAAAAAGAAAGAAAATCGAAACAAAAATTACTAAAACGTATGTCAACATTTTTAGCACTTATATTAAATATTCTTAGCAATCTTTCAAAAATTTATAAAACATTAGCAAACCATAAAGCTTCAAGAATTATAAGTAAAACTATATCAATTACTCTACTAGCAGTATTAATCGTAGTTGTAGCAGCTGCATTATATATGAAAATATCTGGTTCACCGAAAATAGCGGGGCATCAATTTTTAATCGTTACATCTGGATCGATGGAACCAACATTACATACTGGCTCGGTTATTGCCATGAAGGATGTTGAAGATAAATCAGCATTGAAGCCTGGTGACATTATTACTTATAAGTCTTTAGATGATCCTAATCAGTTAGTGACTCACCGAATTTTAGAGGTTGAACCGATAAATGACGTCAGAGTGAAATATATCACACAAGGTGATAACAACGATAGCAAAGATTTAGCTCCAATTCCTGATATTAATGTTGTTGGAAAATATGCAGATATTCATATCCCGATCATAGGCTATATCTTCTCTTTTATTAATAGCAAAATGGGTGCAGTACTGTTCATGATTATTCCAGGGATTTTAATTATCGGTTGGCAGCTAATGAATATTTGGAAGTTAATTAGCAACTTAGAACAAAAACAAAAAGAGCAAACAGAGGCTAGTAAATAGAATGCTATTTTGGTTGTTAGTCTTCGAAGGAAGATTTTACAATATATAAAAATTTTAGGAGGAATAACATGTTAAAGAAAAAGTTAGGCATGGCTGTATTTTCAGCAATTTTTGGCGCAAGCTTAATTGGTGCAGGGACTAGTGCAATCTACACGTCAACTGCAACAAACGAAGGGAACACATTTGCTTCAGGTACGTTAGTAGTAGAACTTGATAAGGATAGCATGCAAGGTGAGTATTACTTCGATATTGATAATATGGCACCAGGTGATTCAGAAGAAGCAGTTATGACAGTAAGTAATACAGGTTCACTAGATTTACGTTTTGACGTTTCCCATATGTTCACTTCTGGCACACTGGGAGATGCATTAGATGTTACTTACTATGAAAAAGACGACAATGATAATTGGGTTGCAGTAACAGGACCGATTGAAATCCCAGCAACTGACCCAGACAGCAGTGTTGAAATCAAAGTGGTTGTAACATTACCTTTAGTTACTGGAGATGAGTATCAAGGTACTAGTGCAACGATGGAACTTAAAGTCGACGCAGTACAAACAAGAAATAACGATTTACCATAAACATCAACAAACATTACTGGGTGGCATAACTAAGGCCACCTATTTTTAAGGGGATGAAAGGAGATAAGTAGTATGTCTAAAGCAAAAAAACTAGCCATATTTTCATTTGTAGTCGTCCTTATGATAGCTGCAGCAGTTACTTCAGCGACATCTGCGCTTTATACTAGCTCTGCTAGCAATGATGGAAATAACTTTGAATCAGGCACTTTAGTAATCTCGCAACAAAGAAATAATGACACAGTTACGACTGCGCCAATGTTTTATGGCGATCCATCCATGGGAGTAAACGCCTATACAGAAACGGAAAGTGTTGGTGGAATTGCTCCGGGAGACAATATCATTAGAAGTTTAGTAGTTAAAAATGATGGCTCTCTTGATGCAAAAGTAACTAAACTTTTCGCTACAGTTACTAGTGGAGAGTCTAACCCTGGATACGCACATTTCATCAAGAAATTAAACGTTCGAATCATAAATACTGCAACAAATACGGTCCTTTATAATGGGCGAATTAACGCTTTATTAGAAGATGGTGGGTTCACTATTCCATCAGATAAAGTATTTAATATTTATTCTGGTGGAACAGCAACATTAAAGTATAGAGTTACATTGGCAAAAGGTGCCGGAAATCAAATACAAGGTCAAACATTTGTTTTTGATTTCTCAATCTTCGCCGAGCAACTAGCAAACAATTAATAAAAAATGAATACTAAGAAATGAGTGATTTTTTGATTAAGAAAAAAATAGTAATGTTATTCTCGTCATTTTTAGTCGGCTTAATGCTGATTGCTTCTGGAACAAGTGCGTTATTCACATCTCAAGATACGAATGCAAATCCATTTACTTCTGGAACTGTAATTTTAGAATTAAGTGGCTTTGATCAACAAACAAACCATTATTTTGATGTAGGAAATATGGCACCTGGAGATACGGAAGAAAGAGAAGTGACAGTAACAAATACAGGAACATTAAATATGAGATTTAATATTACTCATGAGTGGGATGTTGCTGGTGGGACTTTAGGGGATGCCCTAACAGTTTCTTATTTCAAGTATGATGGTCTTGATGGTAATAATAACGAAATTTGGACAGCAATTTCACAGCCTGAAAATGCTAACTTTGAACTGGCTAGCGGTGATTCACAATTAATTAAAGTAGAAGTTCACTTACCAATTGGTACTGGAAATGCATACCAAGGTGATACAGCTATACTTAACATTTTGGCATCTGGAGAACAAACAAAAAATAACCCACTTCAAACTACAATTACTTGGGGGGAAAACCCAATCACTTATCATGAGGGATATGTTGGTACTGGTTCATGGGAGCATTCTTTTGATGATGCATCAATGAACTTCTCAACCTTAAATGGTATTAGCTCTGTGGATTTTACTGGGTCAGGTTATGCACTGGGACATCATCATTATTATGGGAATCAAGCTTTCTCTATTCAAGTGTTTGACGTAGATGCAAACCAATGGGTGGATATTTGGTCTAATGGCACTATTTACGAACAGGTTTTAGATGAATTAGGAGTTGTCAATTTCCCATCAGTAATGAATATTAATGGTATTCGCTTTAATGGAGAAGTTGTTGGTTATGTTTGGCATGACATGAATCAACTTCAAATCTCTTTCCAGTAGATGTGAAGGAATTAGCTATAGGCCTTATTTTGGTCTATAGCTAAAATTTAATTTTAAGCCATATATAAAAATAGGGGTGGTAAGTTAATGTTGCAAAAAAGTTTAGTTTCTATTCTATCGACATTTTTAGTCGGCTTAATGCTGATTGCATCTGGAACAAGTGCATTATTCACATCTCAAGATACGAATGCAAGCCCTTTTACATCTGGTACAGTTACCATTTCCTTAGATAAGGATAGTACGCAAGGTGAGTATTATTTTGAAGTGACAAATATGGCGCCAGGTGATAAGGAAGAAAGAATGATGACGGTAACAAATGCAGGAACACTTGAATTAAGATTTGATCTAGCTCACGAATTTGATATAAATGCGGGGACGTTAGGTGAAAAATTAGAAGTTTCTTATTATAAACACGACGGTGTGGATGATAATGGTGATGATATTTGGACGCCAATTACGAACCCAAATAATGCCAATTTAGTGTTAGCAGCTGGAGCTTCTATTCCGATTAAAGTAGATGTCCATTTACCAATTGATACTGAAAATATCTATCAAGGTACAACGGCTGCCTTGAAAATTATGTTAAGTGCAGAGCAAACAAAGAATAATGGTACTGTTGTGTCGGGGCAAATAGACTATTTGAATGCAGGTCCAACGTATGATAACGACTGGAGAAGTCTACCATTTAATAATTGGCATGCGAGTCAGCGATATCAATTCATAGTTTATAAAGAGGAATTAGAAGCATTAGGCTTATCCCCAGGCGCATACTTAGAGAAAATAGCTTTTAAATCTGGATTTAGCTACCCTGACGCTAATGTAAATATTGGAGATTTTAGAATAAGGTTGAAAAACACAACCCTGACTGAACTGTCATACTGGCAAGAAGGGTTGACCTTAGTACATCATAGTGATATTCCAACGGGTAGTTGGGCAACCGATAGTTGGTATGATTTTGTGCTAAGTGAATTTGTCTGGGATGGAAACAATCTAATCATAGATATCTCTAAAAATAGCGATGCAATTGGTTGGTCTGAAGGAAGTATGTGGGGAACTGATGTAACAGGTGTTAATAGAGTTCTAGGCTATGGAACAGATTCTTTGAACCAATATCCTTTTACAAGTTCACCTGCAACACCTTCAAACTTCATCATCCATACTAAATTATTCGGAAGCAACTAAATATTAGAGAATAAGCTATAGCGCAAATATGGTCTATAGCTTATCTTCCATTTATTTGAATTACCTTTAATAGTAAAACACCCTCATACATATAGGAAGGAGGATGAGGTTGTTATGTTTAAAGAAAAAGTTGTTATAGCATTTTTGGCATTAACTTTCGGGATGGTCTTAACAATTGCTGGTACACAAGCGTTTTTAAAAGATAGTAAAAGTGTTAGTAATTCTTTGTCTACAGGAACACTTGAAGTTAATTTAGATAAAGAAAGTGATGGAACAACTGGCACGAATTATTTCATAAACCTTACTAATATAAAGCCAGGAGATAGTGGTAGTGAAATAATTAAAGTTACTAACAGTGGTACTTTAAAAGCTAGAGTAGACTTCAATCCTACGTTTTCAGGGTTACTTTTAAATGGCGGGGATCAAAGTGGTTCTAAAGGCCTGTCCTTTTTATATAAGAAGTCTGTTGATAATGGCGTAACATGGACACCTTTCATTCCAGGAGATACAAATTGGTTAATGGATACGAATGCAGAAATATGGGTGAAAGTAATCTATGATTTTCCAAAAGACTATGATGTTCCCGATCAATCATTCTATCAAGGGAAAGAAGTAGATTTAAATATCACTGTAAATGCGGAACAAGTAAAAAATAATCCGAAACCAAGTGATGCTCAACCTGAGCAAACTTTTATTCATGCTTTAAGCTTCGACGGAACAAATGATGAAATTGAGGTGCAAAGTGATGCGCTGAAACAATATCCATTAACATTAAGTGCTTGGGTGAAACCAGAACTTCGAAGTGACGGAACATCCTTCCCTAATAATGTTATTAGTAATGATAGACCAGGCCACCATGGAAATGGCTTTGGCGTAAATGTCTGGAACAGTGGATCTGAAATGAATATCGAATATGAAAACGGCTTTATCTTCATTGATCAAAACACTTTTTCGTTTGCCGCCGATACATGGTACCACGTTGCTGTCGTGTATGATGTTGTAGGTACGGAGTTACTGATAAAAGCGTATGTTGATGGCAACTTAATTTACACAAGTGATGCGTCTGATATTCAAGTACCTAGTATTCTTGATGCTAGCGACTTCATTGCAATTGGTAAGCATAATGATGATGCTAATTATTCGACGAAACGCTACTTTAAAGGTGCGATTCGCGATGTGAGAGTATGGAATATAGCGCAATCTGTAACTGAAGTACAAGTGGATATGGAAGCTATTTCAACGGGTAGTGAGCCTGGATTAGTTCACTATTGGCGCTTGGATGATGCAGGTGGTCGACTAATAAATGATATTGGAAGTTTAGGTATCCAAGGAAGTTTTGTAACTGACCCAGTTTGGTATGTAGAATAAGATAATGAATATTTTTAGCAAATGATCCTGGTTCATGCCAAGGGTCTTTTTTTTTGCGAATTTAAAAAAATGATATTACTGGAGCTTTGTTTAAACATTCGTCAATAATAGTAATAAATGCTACAATAATGGAAGATTTAACAAAATAATGGAGGGATACATCTGTTGAGTAATGTCCAAATGAAAGATATTATGGAAAAGTTTTACCTTGAACTAGTTGCAGGTAAAGATGGACTAGAGAGAGAAATAACAACAAGTGATATTTCAAGACCAGGGATTGAAATGGCAGGGTATTTCACACATTATGCTCCAGAGCGTATCCAATTGCTCGGTAGAACGGAATTATCATTTGTTAACGAGCTCCCATCTGAAGTTCGAATGGAACGTTTTAATCAACTTTGTCAAAAAGAAACACCTGGAATAATCCTGACAAGAGAAAATGAAGCTCCAAAAGAGTTAATACTAGCAGCTCAAGCAAGTGGAGTACCTATTTTTCGTTCGGCTTTAAAAACGACGAAGTTAAGTAGTCAATTAACAAACTACTTAGAAGGTATGATGGCACCATCGACGACAAAACACGGAGTATTGGTTGAGATTTACGGGATCGGTGTTTTAATTACGGGTGCTAGTGGTGTTGGTAAAAGTGAAACAGCACTTGAATTGGTGAAACGGGGTCATCGACTAATCGCAGATGATGCAGTTAATATTAGGCAGGAAGACTATGAAACATTAGTTGGCTCAGCTCCTGATATGATTCGCCACTTATTAGAAATTAGAGGATTAGGTATTATTAACGTTATGGCATTGTTTGGTGCTGGAGCAGTTAGAAGTCATAAGAAAATTTCCTTAGTCATTCATTTAGAAGCGTGGGAACCTCAAAAGCTTTATGACCGTTTAGGTATTGAGGATGAAAAGATCAAAATTATTGATACATATGTTACGAAAACAACAGTGCCAGTTCGACCAGGAAGAAACTTGGCTGTTATTACGGAAGTAGCAGCAATGAACTTCCGAATGAAGATGATGGGTGTTAATGCAGCCGAACAATTTTCAACAAGGTTAACTAGTGAAATAGAAAAAGATAAATAAGTAGAGAAGAGGGAGAACGATGAGAGACGGGATTGAACCATTAAGTAAGATAGCTTTTGAAATAGGTCCATTAACTGTTTATTGGTATGGAATCATTATCGGAACAGGAGCTCTATTAGGTTTATTATTAGCTACTAGAGAGGGCGATAGGCGAAAGTTACCTAAAGATACTTTTATTGATTTATTAATGATTGCAGCACCGATTGCGATACTTTGTGCGCGTCTATATTATGTAATTTTTAAATGGGACTTTTACGCTGAGAATCCTGGGAAAATCTTTGCGATTTGGGAAGGCGGATTAGCAATTCACGGCGCATTAATTGGCTCAGTTTTAACTGCGATAGTCTTTGCGAAAGTGAAAAAACTTTCATTTTGGAAACTAGCAGATATTGCAGCACCTAGTATTATTTTAGGCCAGGCAGTTGGACGTTGGGGAAATTTTATGAACCAAGAAGCTCATGGTGGTCCGTTAACACAAGAACAAGTTGATCTTTTTTATTCAATCTTACCTAACTTTATTATGGATCAAATGCATTCGAACGGAATTTGGTTTCACCCGACCTTTTTATATGAATCAGTATGGAACTTCCTTGGTTTAGCATTATTACTAATTCTTAGAAGAGTAAATTTACCTCGTGGTGAAATATTCTTAACATACGTCATTTGGTATTCATTCGGACGCTTTTACATTGAAGGTTTACGTACAGACAGTTTAATGCTGACAGAAAGCTTACGTGTCGCGCAAGCAATTTCTATTGGACTAATTATTTTAGCTGTTGCTTTAATCATCTACCGTCGCAAAAAAGGATACTCTAACAAGCGATATTTACACGAAGGGTAGATGGCGGAAATGAGTTCATTTAAAAAAGGTCTAAATGTCGGTTTACAGACGACTTGGACATTAGGAAAGGTCATTTTTCCGATAACCGTTTTAGTAACAATTTTAAGTCAAACTCCAGTATTACAATTGCTAATGAAAGCATTAACACCGATGATGAGTTGGATCGGTCTTCCGGGGGAAGCGGCAATTCCAATTGTATTAGGGAACTTCTTGAACTTATATGCAGGTATCGGCGCAATTTTAACGATGGAGTTATCTGTAAAAGAAGTATTTATTTTGGCTGTTATGCTTTCCTTTAGTCATAACTTAATAATTGAATCAACTGTTGCAACAAGAGTTGGTGTGAAGTTTTCCGTAATGGTAGCTGTACGCCTGTTTTTATCTTTCTTTTCAGCTTTTGTCATTAACCTCGTTTGGAAAGGTGGCAGTGAAATCGCAAGCTACGGCTTTATTACACCTACGGAGGAAGTTACAGGCTGGTTTAACATTACAATACTTGGATTGGAAAAAGCATTTCTCGGTACGCTGCAACTTGCATTAATTGTTATTCCATTAATGATTGCCATTCAATATATGAAAGATTGGCACTGGCTACAAACATTTTCAAAATGGATGGAACCCGTTACTAAGTTGTTAGGTATGGAAAAAAATACTGCGACGACACTAGCTGCAGGATTATTGTTTGGATTAGCTTATGGAGCAGGCGTTATGATTCAAGCTGTAAAGGAAGATGGCGTGGCCAAGAAAGATTTATATTTAGCCTTTATTTTTCTAGTCTCCTGTCATGCAGTAATAGAAGATACACTAATTTTTATTCCATTAGGCATTCCAGTTTGGCCGCTTCTTCTAGTGCGCTTAATAACAGCAATTATCTTGACGATTGTCATTGCGTTCATTTGGAAAAGATATGAAGGAAAAAGAAACATTGTCAAAGAAGAAGGAGCATCATAATGAAAATTGATACACTATTATTTGATTTAGATGGTACGTTAATTGATACGAATGATTTAATTATCTCTTCGTTTTTACATACGCTTGATAAATATAAGCCGAATGAATATAGCCGTGAAGATGTGCTGCAATTTATTGGGCCACCACTCTATGATAGTTTTGAGTCGGTCTTACCAGAAAAAGCAGAAGAAATGTGCCAAACATATCGGACGTTTAATTTAGCGAAACATGATGAACTTGTGACGGAATTTGAAGGGATTTATGAGTTAGTTGAACGATTACATAAAGAGGGCTATAAGCTTGGAATTGTTACGACAAAAGTTCGAGTTCCCGTGACAATGGGCTTAAAATTAACGAAGCTCGAACAGTTTTTTGATTGTGTTATTACACTTGATGATGTCGAACATCCGAAACCACATCCAGAACCGATTGAAAAGGCGCTTGCAGAATTAGGTTCCAAACCAGAGAAAACAATTATGGTCGGCGATAACTACCATGATATTGAAGCTGGTCAAAATGCTGGGACGAAAACAGCAGGTGTATCTTGGGCAGTTAAAGGAAAAGAATTTTTACAAAAGTATAACCCTGACTTCATGTTAGATCATCCGTCTGATTTACTCGATATTCTCGGAGTGAAAAAGTAGTGAGAAAAACTAAACGCTATAAAGTTGAAAATGCAAATTCTCTTTGGCAAATTTATAATACTGTCCCATTTTTGAAAGTATTTAAAAATTTTATTATTATTCAGATTGCACGATATACCCCATTATTAAGTATTAAAAATTGGCTTTACAGAACATTCTTACGTATGAAGGTCGGTAAGCAAACAGCATTTGCTTTAATGGTCATGCCAGATATTATGTTTCCCGAAAAAATAACTGTCGGTAGTAATTCCATTATTGGCTACAACACAACCATTTTAGCTCATGAATATTTAATAGAAGAATACCGTATAGGTGAAGTAGTAATTGGAAATAAAGTAATGGTTGGGGCAAATTCAACAATACTTCCTGGAGTGAGTATAGGAGATGGAGCCATTGTTTCTGCAGGAACGCTTGTCCACCGAGATGTACCAGCTGGAGCATTTGTTGGCGGTAATCCAATGAAAATTATATATACGAAAGAAGAAATGGAACAAAAGCAAAAAAATGAACCGCTTCAGTGAGGCGGTTTTTCCTATGTATGCCACTAATGCAACAATTTTACCATCACTATTCGTACGATTTTGTGCTATACTCTTCACTGGAACAATATTGAAAAAAACTCGGAGGTTCTATGGGGAAACGAGTCAATAAAAAGGTTGTTAATTTTATCCAAGATGGCAGTTACTTTTTTAAACGTGGTCAACGTGCCTATTATGAACAAGACTTATCTAAAGCGAAAAAAAACTTTGAGAGAGCAGTTCATTTTGATCCTAACCAAGCATCTTATCAGTGCCAATTAGCAGTGGTACTGGCTGACTTAGGAGAATTAAACCGTTCAATTGAATTATTACATTATATATTACGCGACCTCGATGCGAACATGGCGGAATGCTTCTATTTATTAGCAGCAAATTACGCTTATTTAGGTGACTTTCGTCAAGCGGAAGGATATGCGAAAAAATACTTGAAAACAAACCCTAATGGTGAGTATGAGCTTGAGCTACAAGATTTATTAGAAATGATATACGAAGAGCTCGGTACAGATGAACCTAACTGGGATGAAGAAGAATTAATTATGAAACAAGAAGCAGCGAATAGGCTAATTGAAAGTGGCCAATATTACGCAGCAATCGAAGATTTACAAAAACTGATTGCGGAACATCCAAACCATTGGCCAGCTTATAATCAAATGGCACTAGCCTATTTTTATAGTCATCAAATTGAAACAGCAATTGAAACGCTATTTAATGTGTTGGAACGCAATGAAGGTAATGTCCAAGCACTATGTCATTTAGCTGTCATTTACCATTATTCTGGTATGAAAACGACGAGTGAAGAAGTTGTAGAATTATTGAAAAATGTTCACCCTTTCCATGAAGAGCAACGCCATAAGTTAGGGATTACTTTCGCGATCTTAAAACAATATGATTTAGGTTATAAGTGGTTATATTCATTATATAAAGTTGGTTACGATGGAAATCCGATGTATTATTATTGGCTAACGGTATGTGCTGTTCAGCTTGGAAAAAAACAGGTGGCTGAAAAAGTATGGAAGCGCGCTTTTGAAGAGGAAGATGAGGATCGCTTAACTTCTTTACCTGATCCATTTTTATCACCAAAGGAAGCGGTTCTTTCAGAAGAAAAGTTGGAGAATTCTTCTTTTGATTTTTCTGAAGCATTATCTGTATTGGATAAGTTAAAAAACTCACCATCATTTAGGTCAGCTTTAGTTCATAAACTTTATAACGCTTCAATGAAAACAAAGTGCCGTATTTTGTTTACTATTTATAAATTAAGTGATCAAGAATCAGAGAAAGCACTTCTTACGTATGCAGCTAATAAAAAAGAACCGATGTTATGTCGTCAATTAGCAGAGTTATTTCACTTGAAGTTAACGAGCAACGGCGATCTTAATCACATTGATGTACATGTCGTACAAAGTTTTACTCTTTTAGAGAATTTAGAGCAATATAAAGAGCTTTCGTTAGAAGATGTATTTAACACGTGGTTTATTATTTTCTTAAATGTAAAAGTGAAGAATATAGAAGCATGGTCAAGTGCAGTCATATATTATTTGCGCAAAAAAACAAATATGAAAGTGACGCAAAGTGATATCGCCAAGCAATGCAATGTGTCTGTTTCAACACTGCGCAATCACTTTAAAAAATTAGAACATATCTTATCAATAGAAGAGAACACTAACGAATAGATCGCACTGTTTTGAGCATTTATTTTTACATTGCACTCGCAATTTGATTAGATATTAGTATAAGGAATTACAGTGAGTATTAAGGAGTGTTATTCATGAGTGAAGATAAAATTTATGATGTAATTATTGCTGGTGCTGGTCCTGCCGGGATGACAGCCGCTGTTTATACATCGCGTGCAAATTTAGATACATTGATGTTAGAACGAGGTATGCCTGGTGGGCAAATGGCAAATACAGAAGAAGTAGAAAACTATCCTGGCTATGATCATATTTTAGGGCCTGATCTTTCGACAAAAATGTTTGAGCATGCGAAAAAATTCGGTGCTGAGTATGCATACGGTGATATAAAAGAAATTATTGATGGTAAAGAATATAAAACTGTCATTGCAGGTGCAAAGGAATATAAAGCGCGTGCAGTTATCGTAACTACTGGTGCAGAATATAAAAAATTAGGCGCACCTGGTGAAAAAGAATTAAGTGGTCGCGGAGTATCATACTGTGCTGTATGTGACGGGGCTTTCTTTAAAGGGAAAGAGCTTGTAGTTGTTGGTGGAGGAGATTCGGCTGTTGAAGAAGGAGTTTATTTAACTCGCTTCGCATCTAAAGTAACTATCGTTCACCGTCGCGATGAGCTTCGTGCACAGAAAATACTTCAAGATCGTGCCTTTGATAACGAAAAAATTGACTTTATTTGGAACCATGAAGTAGAGCAAATTAATGGCGATAACGGTAAAGTTGGAAGTGTTACTTTAAAGAGTACGGAAGATGGAGAAACAAAAGAATTTAAAACGGATGGAGTCTTTATTTACATCGGTATGTTACCGTTAAATCAATCTGTCTTAAAATTAGGAATTACGAATGATGCAGGGTATATTGAGACGAACGAAAAGATGGAGACTCGTGTACCTGGTATTTTTGCGGCAGGAGATGTTCGTGAAAAATCTCTTCGTCAAATTGTAACTGCAACTGGTGATGGTAGTATTGCTGCACAAACAGCACAACATTACATTGAGGAATTAATGGAAGAATTAGCAGCTAAGTAATCGTAATTTTTCTTTAACTCCACTGTAACATTTGTGAAATAATTAAGAGGTATACTATAAATAGTAAATACCCCCCTTTAGGTTATATATATTTTGACACAGGCGTGCGCCGTCTGTGTCTTTTTTTGTTCTTAAAGCATTGTTAGTCATAAGAAAACTTCACACTTTTCATTTTGGTGCTGGACGAAAGCTTCAGCTTTTCTTATTTTGTCCAGCTGCGGCTCACAACGATTAGTAATCTTCACACTTCTTATTCGATTAGTAATCTTCACACTTCTTATTTACGATAAGTCAACATCGATCAGTGAAGTGGTGTCTAGAAAAGGCTCCTATCAACTTGAGAACTTCATTCTACTCACTTACGATAAGTCAACATCAAAACGCTACACTTTTTGTGTTTCCTTTATCTCATTCGTAGTATTCCAGTTCCATCGTTGATGAACAGTCGCCTTTCCTTTTCGATGTTTCCTTTATCTCAAACAAAGTG